>JBARHM010000529.1:0-2873 GCA_049799235.1 Gallionella sp. | reverse complement strand
GGTTATTCCATTCGCTAGGAGCCTGACGTAGCAGACCGCCCGCAAAGCCGATTCCCTTGCGGGTTGCAACAAAAACGGGCGCTCGCGGTGTTGCGCTCCTTGGCATCGTAGAATGACTACGACCGGCGTCGCGCGCCTTGCGATCATCCCGTTTTTGCAAGCAACGTGGCTCATGGTGGACTTAATCAGAGGTTCCCTAATGTCGTTGCGGCCTGAAAGTTTTGCATTGTCCCATTCTCTGCCAGAGTCATGCGATGAATCCGCGCATGGGATTTATACCAAAAGTATGATCCGATGCGGCTGATCCATTTTTTCTCCGCCAACTTGTAATCTTCCGGTGACTGGCTCAAGATTGTCATGTACCAGCAACCAACTACTAATCAGGA
Organism: Gallionella sp.; assembly: GCA_049799235.1. Lineage (GTDB taxonomy): Bacteria > Pseudomonadota > Gammaproteobacteria > Burkholderiales > Gallionellaceae > Gallionella. Next base: position 2,487 of record JBARHM010000529.1, on the reverse strand, counting down.
GATGCCATGACCAGTTTTTCACGTATTACTGTATTGTTACTTTCAGTCTTATTGCTTACAGCTTGTGGAACTGTCAAGATGGGCCGGGATTTTGATGTGGGTGTATTCGCTGCCAAGATCGAGCGGAATGCAACCACGCAAGCCCAGGTTCGCACCTGGCTGGGTGAACCCACCAGTGTGGGGGTAAGCCTCGACACTGATGGTCAACGATATGACGAATGGGCGTATTATTTTGCCGAAGGCGAACTTCGAGACATGAGCGCTGCCAAGGTTAAAATCCTGCAGATTAAATTTGACAAGCAAGGCAAAGTGATCAGTTATAACTGGACGGCGTCCAAGTAATAGATCCTGCAATAGTTTAAATTTCTTGGCTTACTCGGCCATTTGCGGGAAAACTATATATATAGGCCAAATTAAACGGCAATTTGGGAATTGAGAGTGACGACTTATTTCGAAGCGTGCGGGAATCATGGAAATTTCGCTTTTCGCTTCATGCTGGGAACTTATCGGACTCACACTTGATGTTTGCATCAATGGCTATTTTGTACATAATCCGGCATTGACCATACATTAAAGAACGCGCTATCCAATTTAGAGTATTGAGCCGATATGGATGAAAGATTACTCAGAATCTTGGGCGGGGAAGAAAAATACTATCCCTATGGCCTGGAGAATCAATTTCCGCGGATTTTCGAGAAAATCATGTTGCTCTGGGATAGCCCGGCTATTAACGACTATTTTACCGAATTGATGGTTCCTGAGCGGCAAGGCCGCGCAGGCTTCCCTCCCGATATAGCGGCAGAAATCGTACGGTTGAGTCTGGTGCATTTCAGCACGCACGCGCCGGATAAGAAACAGGATGTCTGGGCAGTATCCACCGATAAATTTGCCATATTTAAACCGCCGGTAAACATAAAAAACGAGAACACATGGAAGCCGCTTCCTGTGGCTGCTGCACAGGCAATAGAAAGACTCGGATTTCCATGTTCCGCCCGGGGCTTCCACCGAGCGGCCGTAACTGGTGACCGGCGGGGAATAGCATTATTTCTTGAGGCTGGTGTCAATACTGAAATCACTAATGAACGTGGATGGACTCCACTGATGCTGGCGGCTTTCAATGGACACGATGACGTAATAAAGGTGTTGATCAAACATCGAGCGAACGTTCATGCCAGCGATTTACTTGGCAACACCGCATTGCATTGGGCTGCAGATTCAGGACAGACATCCAGTACAAAGTTGCTCATCGAGTATCATGCCGAAATTGATGCGATCAACAATTCCGGGTTTACGCCTTTGCTGCAAGCATCTAAAGGCCGTCACTTGGGGGTTGTGCTATTGTTGATTGACAAAGGCGCAAATTTGAATGCAACTGCACGCGACGGTTCGACTGCTCTGCACAAATCGGCTGCCTCAGGCTATAACGAAATCGTCAGAACACTTATATACCACGGTGCCAATACGGACATCAAAAATCGTGACGGGGATACTCCGCTCACTCTGGCCGAGAAATACAATCAAAAGGCAATTATAAAAATTATCATGTCAGGCTCTAAGAACAACCATGGCGGGCAAGGTATAACTTGATTAGTGCAATACGAGCCAAAAGGATCGAATCCAAAGCTTCAGGTCGGATTTTCCTTGACGCAAGGATGAGCAGTAATGTCGAAACGAAATTTTCCATTATCACAAGTCTACCGACTGCTTGAGCCGGGGCCGGTTGTGCTGGTGACGACCGCGCACAAGGGTAAGACAAACATCATGACCCAGTCATGGCACACGATGATGGAGTTCGTGCCGCCGCTGGTGGGCTGTGTGATCAGCGGGCGGAACCACAGCTTCGAAGCATTGGTCGCGACGAAGGAATGCGTGATCAGCATCCCGACTGTTGAACTGGCGAAACAGATGGTGGGCATCGGCAATTGTTCGGGGAAGAAGCTGGACAAGTTCAAGAAGTTCAAGCTGACAGCGCTGCCCGCCTCGCAGGTGGAACCGCCGTTGATCGCCGAGTGCTATGCCAATCTCGAATGCAGGGTGGCCGATAGCCGGATGGTGAACAAGTACAACTTCTTTGTGCTGGAGGTGGTCAAGGCGTGGACAAACCCCGCGATAAAGAACCCGCGCACCTTGCATCATCAAGGCAATGGCGTGTTCATGGTCGGGGGCAAAACGATCAAGCTGCCATCCCGGATGAAGTGATCGATGTCGCGCTATCTGCTGGCCTGGTTAGTGATGCAGCTGCTCTCTGTCGTTAATGGAACATTGCGCGACTTCACTTACGGCAAACATCTCCCCGAATTGCTCGCGCATCAGCTCTCCACGTTGAGCGGAAGTGTCCCGCTGGGCGTGGTGATCTATCTGTTCGTGCGCCGCTGGCCCCCCGCTTCAGGGCGGCAGGCATTGAACATTGGCATGTTCTGGATGTCTCTTACGGTGGCTTTCGAGTTCTTGTTCTTCCACTACGCCGGGGGGCAATTCCTGGGCCGA
>JBARHM010000528.1:0-8574 GCA_049799235.1 Gallionella sp. | reverse complement strand
AGGTGGTAAAGCGCGCACTGGCACACAACGCCGCTGCAGTGATCCTGGCGCATAACCACCCCTCCGGCGTCGCTGAACCCAGCCAATCGGACCGGATGCTCACCGATGCGCTGAAGCAGGCATTGTCCCTGGTGGATGTGCGTGTCCTGGATCACTTTATCGTGGCGGTAGGGAAAACGCTGTCATTTGCGGAAAAAGGTTTGATTTAGCTTGTGGCGCAAGTCCTGTGTGCCACTCATCCGCAAATTCAACCACTTGTCGGCAATGCTTTGACTAAAGTATCTGTTTTTCAATAATCTGCGCTTACTTGGCAAACTTATCGAAAGGTAAGGACGCAAAGTCACCGGCCTAAAGGAACCTATGGTAGCGGGACTGCGATGCGGGTTTTGACCGTGTCTCCATACCGTCATTATTAAACCATGTTTCTCCTTGGTGCCCTTGAAATTCGGGTTGAGGGGTATTCAAATGCGTTCAAATAATGTTAAGCCAATTCAGGGTGTGTTACTGATGGTTTCGCTATTATTGACTGCGTGTGGCGGTGGTGGTAATACGACCACTTGCACTCCAGCCCCAGCCCCTGTTCCAGCCCCCGTCGTCACATCGATGGGAACAGATTTCTACTTGACGCTGCCCGATCATCTTTGTGTGAGCGTACCCTCCAGTTGTCCGGGCACGTCCGTTACCAACAAGCTGATCGTGGCTGCGGCAACCGCGACCACAGGTGAGGTGACATTTAACGGCGTGGTCACTCCATTTACCGTGGCAGCTGGCGGTGAGTTTGTGATTACGCTCGATCCTGCTGTTGTTCTCACAAACAATGAGATGGTCGAAGCCAAGGGCATCCATGTGACGGCACTATCGCCGATATCCGTGCATGTGGTTTCGGAATCCGCCTATTCTGCAGATGGCTACCTGGCCCTGCCGACTGCCGGTCTCGGAACCAGTTATTACGTGATGTCTTACACCAGCGCCAGTCAACCCGGATCGGAATTCGCCGTAGTAGCCACTCAGAACAATACTTCCGTCACCATCACCCCCAAGGCAGCAGGCTTGACCAAGCCGGCCAATGATGCGTTTACAATCTTGCTCAACAGCGGAGAAACCTATCTGTTCGAAAATCCAGCTTACGCGGATATGACAGGTACGCTCGTATCCTCAGACAAGCCGGTTGCAGTATTCAGCGGCCATCGTTTCGCTAATGTGCCGTCCGCAACTGGTTACGGAGACTATCTCGTCGAGCAACTCCCGGACGTGTCCATATGGGGCAAGACTCACCACACGTCGCTGTTCAGCGGTCGATCAAGTTACACGGTGCGCGTCATGGCGTCGCAGGACGGCACTACAGTTACCACGATTCCGGCAGGGCTGATTGGAAGAACATTGAATGCAGGCGATTTCGAGGATGTAGAACTGGCGGGTGTCGGCGAGTTCGTTTCCGACAAACCGGTACTCGTGACTCAATACATGCGCGGCTATGCTGATGAGAATTATTTAGCCAAAAAAGGCGATCCAAGCATGGTCATCGTCACCCCGTCCGAACAAGGAATGACCGACTCCACTTTCGGGGTTCATGGTCTTGCCGGGCTGACCGGAACATATATGAACATCGTTACCGAAACTTCGGCACTTGTAGACCTGACGCTTGACAACGTAGCTGTAAATACCACGCTTTTCACTACGGTTGGTGGCGCAAGCAACTATTCGACTGGCACGATTCCGGTCGCCCCCGGAGCACACACCTTGCTGGGCTCTGTTCCCTATAGCGCCCTGGTCTATGACTTCGGTGTTGCGGGTAATGCGGTTTCGTATGCTTACCCTGTTGCGGAAAAACTCTCGGTCACTGCGCCCGCTGCCTCAACTCCTGCACCTTCCAATCCATCCCCGGCAGTGTGCGTAAATAATCAGGCAACAGGGAGCGATCAATCTGATGCCGATTCTGAACACGAAGATCACGACAGTAATGATCACCATGATCACCACGAAGATCACGCCAGAAACGATCACCATGATCATCACGTCGATGACGATGGCCACGATTTGGACGCGTAATCGACAAATTCATGTATATTATCCTAATGAAATTGATGAACCTCTCATTAACATCAATCTGGATATTATTCAGTTTGCTCACGGCTGCATGCGGAGCATATGCGCAGGAAACCGGGCAAAAAGCCCGTCAGCGTTCGGAATCATCACCCCAAGATCAGGCGAAGATTGATTCATATGAGAAGTTGCTGCGCGATGCCGATGCTATGATCAAAAGCGGAAAACCCGCCGCCGCCTATGCTCTATTGGAGCCGCTCGAATTTGCACATGCCGGCGAGGTTCGCTTTGATTATTTGATCGGTACTGCCGCGCTGGATAGCGGCAAGCCAGCCATGGCGACGCTGGCATTCGAGCGGGTATTGGCAGTCAATCCGGATTTCCCCTCAGCGCGGCTTGATATGGCAAGAGCCTATTATCAATTGGGTGATATACCGCGTGCCAAGACCGAATTTACATTGGCACTGAAACAAAATCCTTCTGATGCGGCACGCGCCAGCATCAAACATTATCTGGATGAAATTGCCGCACGGGAAGCCGGAAAAAAGACATTCGTTGCCGGTTATGTCGAAGGAGCGGTCGGGCATGACAGCAACGTCAATAGCTCCAGCGACCAGTCTCAAGTGCTAATTTATGATAGCAGTATTCCTGCCTGGCGAACTGCAACACTTGATCCAACCAACGTAAAAGCATCAGACAATTATTATGGGGTGGCAGCAGGTGGAGTAGTCACTCACCGGCAGGATAGCAACTGGAATTTTTATGCAGGGGCGGATCTGCGGCAGCGTGTCAATAGAACACAAAAATACTTTGATTCTTTCGGCCTGACTGCTCGCGCCGGAATGATGGTTGGTGGGAAAGCAAATCGTTTAAGTTTTGAGGTGTTGGGCGGACGGTACACCCTGGGCGGTTCGCCCAATTACGATTCCGCTGGCCTTAACGCAGATTGGCGCCATATGTTCAGTCCAAGCAATCAGTTGAATGTGTTTGCCCAATTTGTGCGGTATCGTTTTGCCGACCCATTGATGAAACCGAATGATTTTAATCAGCAGGCCATGGGATTCGGTTGGTTGCACCTTTTGACTGAGGGCAGGACATCGCTGTCCGGCAATATTTATTATGGTGCCGAGCAGGATGTTTCACCGGAAATCACGGTTGCCGGCACTGTTTTGAATCCAGACGGCGGGCGAAGCGATGGTGCCAAGCGCTTCAGGGGGATTCGCGCCGGTGGTCAAACAGTAATTGGCGGAAATACGACCCTGTTCGGCAGCGCGGGAATACAGGTTGGCGATTACGATAAAGTCAATCCTTATTTTTTGCTACAGCGCCATGACCGGTTCGCTGACATGAATTTTGGAATGTATTGGCACTGGGAAAAACTGTGGTCGCTGCGTCCGCAGTTGAACTTTTTCAGGAACGAATCAAATATCCCTGTATACGCCTATGATCGGACGGATGTTTCACTGAATGTTCGCCGAGATTTTCGGTAATTTATTTGAGTGGAGGTGCAATCATGAACACCACAAAACATTTCACAGTCTTTTTCGGTATCTTTTTGGCAGCTTGCCTGACATTGTTTGGCCAGGCAGTTTACGCAGGGGTTGCCGGACATGTCCAGTTTGTAAATGGCCAGGTTCAGATCACCAATAATGCAGGACAGGCTCGCTCATTGCAAAAAGCCGATGCCGTGAACGAGAGCGATACAGTGACCACTGCAAAGGATGCTTCTGCGCAAATCAAGATGCTGGACGGAGGCCTGATTGCAGTAAGGTCAGATTCACAACTCAAGTTCGACAAATTCGTGTTTACCGGTGATGAAGACGGTACTGAGAGGAGCTTCTTCTCCTTGTTAAGAGGAGGGTTCCGTGCGATCACCGGTCTGGTCGGACATAAGAACAAGGCAAATTATCGTATCACCACTGCCGGAGCGACTATTGGTGTTCGCGGCACCGATCATGAAACCTACGTGGTCGTGCCCGGTAGCGATATGGCGGCAATCGCGCCTATAGGTACCTATAACAAGGTGAATGTCGGCGAAACCGTGATGACAACTGATAAAGGCACAATAAATATTCTGCCCAACCAGATGGGTTTTTCATCTGCAGCCAACCAGTTGCCGCAGCTGCAACCTGTCAATTTGAAAATATATACCGTTGTACCCTCTCCAGCATTGCAATCCAGTAGTGGACAAACCTCAGAAACGGGAAATGAAAGTACGGTAAACGTAATTCAGGAACAGAACACAGGAACCGGAAATGTTGTGCCGAACACAACCACTCTTCGTCCAATAACGGAGGATCGCGGGCCGGGTGCGCCACCGAAGGTTTACTGAATCAGTGCAATTAATTTACAGACAAACCTTCAGTTCGAACGGATCATCAAAGTTTTGCTATACCGCTATACACGATGCGCCAAATCAGCAGCCTTGCCGGTATAAGTATCGGGAGAAAGTTGCATCAAGCGATGTTTTTCCGACTCTGGAATATCCAGCGAAGTGATGAAAGCGTGCAATGACGCGCGGTTGATACCTTCCTTGCCGCGCGTCAATTCTTTGAGTCTGTCGTAGGCGTTCGCTATGCCATAGCGGCGCATCACGGTCTGGATCGGTTCTGCCATCACTTCCCAGCTTGCGTTCAGATCATCCGCAACGCGCTGAGGATTGGCTTCCAGTTTGTTCAGGCCTCTCAGACAGGATTCATATGCGAGCAGGGTATACCCCAGCGCTACCCCCATGTTGCGCAATACAGTGGAATCGGTAAGGTCACGCTGCCAGCGCGAGATCGGCAGCTTTTCGCTGAGGTGGCGTAGCAGCGCGTTGGCCAAGCCGAGGTTTCCTTCGGAATTTTCGAAGTCGATCGGGTTGACCTTGTGCGGCATGGTGGAAGAACCGACTTCACCCTTGATAACCTTCTGTTTGAAATAACCCAGCGAGATGTAACCCCAGATGTCGCGGTTCAGATCGATCAAAATGGTGTTGATGCGCGCATAGGCATCGAACAGTTCTGCCATGTAATCATGCGGCTCGATCTGGGTGGAATAGGGGTTGAAAGTGATGCCGCGTGCGCTGACGAAACTTTTCGCGAAGGCTTCCCAGTCCACCTTGGGGTATGCTGCCAGATGGGCGTTGTAGTTGCCTACCGCGCCGTTGATCTTGCCGAGGATCTCCGTCGCAGCCAAGCGTTGTTCGGCACGCTGCAATCGATACACCACGTTCGATATCTCCTTGCCCAGCGTGCTCGGCGTGGCGGACTGACCGTGAGTACGGCACAACATCGGCAGATCAGCCAGCTGATGAGCGAGGCTTTTCAGCCGGGTGGTGAGAACGTTCAGTGTTGGCAGCATCACGGCATCGAGCGCACCCTTCAGCATCAGCGCATGACTGAGGTTGTTGATGTCTTCTGAAGTGCAGGCAAAATGAATGAACTCAAGTGACTTTGCTGTTTCCGGATTTGCCTTGAGCTTCTCTCGCAACCAGTATTCGACTGCTTTGACGTCGTGGTTTGTTGTTGCTTCTATGGTCTTGATTGCGAGCGCATCGGCCTCCGAAAAATTGGCGTTTAGCGCGTCCAGTTGCGCGATGGTGGCAGCGGAGAAAGGGGCGATCTCCTGAATCCCTTTCTCGGTACTCAGCGCCTTGAGCCATTCAATCTCTATCAGTACGCGGAAACGTATCAGTCCGAACTCGCTGAAATACTTGCGCAGGGCATCCACCTTGCCATAGTAACGACCGTCCAAAGGGGACAGGGCAGAAAGCTTGGTGAGTGTGGTCATAGTTAGAGCACCCTAAGAAATGGAAACGAAGCCAACATGTTTATTTTACTCGAATCAGGCATGCCCTTGTTCGATGATTGCGCCACCGAGACAAACTTTTCCATCATAGACCACCACCGACTGCCCCGGCGTCACCGCCCATTGCGCCTCGTCAAAGTCGATCTCGCAGCGACCATTAAAGATCTGGGTGAAATGGCAGGGTGCATCAGCCTGGCGATAGCGCGTCTTGGCAGCGTAGAAATGATCCGGTGTGGGCGCTGTGCCACTGATCCAGTGGCTGTCCAGCGCGGTCAAACGAGGTGCGAGCAGTGCAGGATGATCGTGTCCCTGCACCACGATCAAACGGTTGTTCGCCATATCCTTGCCCGCCACGAACCACGGCTCGCCAGATGCCTCTTTGGCGCCACCAATGCCCAGACCTTGGCGTTGTCCGATGGTGTAAAAAGATAGGCCGATGTGATGTCCGACCAAATTGCCATCGGGCGTGAGCATCTCTCCCGGTTGGGTGGGCAAATAGCGATTCAGGAATTCGCGGAACGGGCGCTCGCCGATGAAACAGATACCAGTACTGTCTTTTTTTGCGTGATTGGGCAAACCATGCTGTTCGGCGATGGCGCGAACTTGCGATTTCAAGATTTTGCCGAGCGGAAACATCGCATGGCTCAATTGCATTTGATTCAAGCGATGCAGAAAATAGCTTTGGTCCTTGCTGCCATCGTCAGCCTTGAGCAGTTGAAATAGCCCGTCTACCTCGCGAATTTGAGCGTAATGACCGGTGGCGATGGTGTCCGCTCCGAGTTGAATGGCATGTTCGAGAAAGGCCTTGAACTTGATCTCGGCATTGCACAGAATGTCAGGGTTGGGTGTGCGGCCGGCCTTATATTCGTGGAGGAAGGAGCTGAACACCCGCTCCTTGTATTCCTTGGCAAAATTGACCGCTTCGATCGGAATGCCGATGGTGTCGGCTACCGAGACCGCGTCCAACAAGTCCTGGCGTGACGAACAATATTCATCGTTGTCGTCGTCCTCCCAGTTTTTCATGAACAGGCCGATCACTTCGTAGCCCTGCTGTTTAAGCAACAAGGCCGTGACGGAGGAGTCCACTCCGCCGGACATGCCGACCACTACTTTTTTACTCATAGTGCACCAATATATCGAGCGGATAGCGTTTTCCAGCCAGATAATCCTCCACGCAGCGCAAGATCAGCGGACTGCGATGGCGTTTTTGTGCTGCGCGGATCTCTTCGGGAGCCAACCACAAGGCCTGCATGATACCGTTATCCAGCGGCCGATCCGGATCATGTCCGATAAGTGCGCCGGTAAAGGCGAAGCGCAGGTAAGTGGTATCCGATTCGCTTGAATGCCAGCGATAGATACCAAGCAGGTGTTGCGGGACGAAGTGATAAGCAGATTCTTCCAGCACCTCGCGCATTACTGCGGCCAACAACGATTCATCGGCTTCAAGATGTCCGGCTGGCTGGTTGTAGCGTAACCCTTGAGAGGTTTCTTCTTCAACAAGTAGAAATTTTCCATCGCGTTCTATAACTGCGGCGACGGTTACATTGGGTTTCCAAATCATATTTTCATTTTACAAATTAAAAAAGGCAGGGTCACCCCTGCCTTCTTCAATGATGCGTGTTGACTTATTTTGCAGCAGCAGGAGCAGCGGCGGGAGCAGCAGCGGGAGCAGCAGCGGCAGATTTTGTAGATTTCTTTTCCTTTTTGGCTTTCTTTTCTTTCTTCTTTTCCTTATGTGTTTTCTTTTCCGTCTTTGCAGCAGGCTTGGCAGCTTCAGTAGAAGAGGCTGGCTTGGCAGGTGCCATCGCTTCGTCAGCAGCAACAGCTGAGAAAGTAACAGCAGCAAAAATGGAAGCGATCAGTACCGATAACAGTTTGCTCATTATGAACTCCAATTTAATTAATTAAATAATAAAGACACTAATGTGTCGAAGTCCATAACGTTCTGACAAATTGTTCCGTTGACACTACTTAATGGTTTAAATATGTGGTGCCGGGGGGGGACTCGAACCCCCACGTTCTCTCGAACACCGGATTTTGAGTCCGGCACGTCTACCAGTTCCATCACCCCGGCCAAGCGGGCCGCATTATCCATGATGCAACCTGTCATATCAACCTCGATCGAACCCTCAATTAAGGCTAGCTTAGACCGATCACCCCCTTGTGTGAGGAATTTCTTCGACGACTTGATGAGCAGAACCCTAGGTTAGGCCTGCGAAAACACACGCTCAGTGATAAGATGCGCGGCACTAACCATAGTGGGGGCAGTACATTGCGACAGTACGTTAAAAATGGCTTGCTGAATATTCATACCGTCAGTTTGGATACGAAAGCATGAAATATACATGCCCGAATGCGCTCTTCGCGCGAGCACTTGTCGTTGGCATTTCAATCGCAATTCTGGCGGGGTGCACGGTTGCTCCCGGAATGCGCATGGACTATAGCAATGCCGTGGTCGAGCCGGTTGACGGCGCTCCAGCCACCAATGCTGTCATCAAAACCATCACACCGCAGCTGATACAGCAGGAACTGCAGCTTGCCAAGACTGCGACTCAGGCCGATCTTTCCGAGATCATGAAGTCGCCGCAGCCTTATACGATCGGCCCAGGCGATTTTCTGGCCATTACGGTGTGGGATCATCCCGAGTTGGTGATGCCGACGATCAGCATGTCTGGCACATCCTCTGGCGTGATGGCCGCGATGGGAGCACTGCCAGCGGGAACGTTACCGCCAGGTTATACC
>JBARHM010000527.1:0-1679 GCA_049799235.1 Gallionella sp. | reverse complement strand
TCATTAAGGCGCTCATCGTCGAAGCGGGCGGCCAGGTCTTCGCGGTGCCGCTCAGCTCCGTGCTCGAGATCGTCCAGACGACGGAAAAGCAGGTGGAGACCGTCGAGACGCGCGAAGTGATGGCCATTCGCGACGAGACCGTCCCGCTCCTCAGGCTCACGCGGGTGTTCAGGCTGCCTCCGAAGACGGAGGGCGAGTCGCTTTATCTGATCCTCGTGGGGTTGGCCGAGCGCCGGCTGGGGATCGTCGTCGAGGGCCTCCGCGACCAGCAGGAGATCGTGATCAAGCCCCTGGGGAAACGGCTGACGGACCTGCCGGGCATCGCCGGCGCCACGGAGCTGGGAGACCAGCGCGGCGTCGTGCTCGTTCTCGACGTCGAGTCGCTGATCGAAGGGACGATGAAAAAGCAGGCGGTCAGGAGCTCGTAAATGCGGAATTCGGAATGCGGAATGCGGAATAAAAAACGGACCCGGCTTTCTTTGCCTCCGTGGCTCCGCGGTTGATTTCATGTATAAAGAATTTTACGGACTGACGGAAAAACCGTTTAACAAGACGCCGGACCCGCGGTTTCTCTACCAGAGCGCCAAGCACGCCGAGGCGCTCGCGAGACTCCAGCTCGCGGTGGACGAGCAGGACATCGTACTCCTGACCGGTGAGATCGGTTCAGGCAAGACGACGCTGTCGCGGGTGCTCATCGATTCTCTGGATGAGAGCTATCGCCCGCTGCTCATCATAAATCCCCGGCTCTCGCCGTCCCAGCTGCTGCGCACCGTGGCCCTGCGCCTTGGCATGGAAGATTCGGGCCGGTACCGGCACGGTATCCTGGAGGGGATCAACGCCAAGCTGTATGAGCTCTTCGAGGCGGGCAAGCGGCCGGTGCTCATTATCGACGAAGCGCAGCTGATCCCGGGAAAAGCGACCTTCGAGGAACTGCGGCTTTTGACGAACTTTCAGCTCGATGATCGCAACCTCCTGGCGCTCGTGCTTATCGGCCAGACCGAGCTCAGGGAACGGCTGGGCCGCCGCCCCTACCGGCCGCTCCGCCAGCGCATCGGCATGCAGTACCACCTGGGCCCGCTCGATGGGGAAGAAACGCGGGAGTACGTGAAGCACCGGTTAAGCGTCGCGGGCAGGGAGATGCCGCTTTTCAATGAGCAGGCGCTCGCCCTCCTGTTCGAGCCTTCGGGCGGCGTGCCGCGTCGCATCAACATCATCGCCGGCAATGCGCTCATCGAGGGATTCGGGCAAGGCGCGGAGGTCATCGGTCCGGAGATCATCGAGAGCGTGGTGAAGGACATTTGAAAAATTGGAAATTGAGGATTGGAAATTGGAAATTTCAGATTTTCAATCGTGTTTTGATAATTAAACGATGGCGAATACCGGGATGACATGTTAAAAGTTGTTTTCAATTTGCAATTTAAAATTTCCAATTTGCACTTTACAATGGAGTGCTAGCGACGTATGGACATTCTCTCAGCGCGAAAAAAGGCGGCGGAACGTGCAAAGGCCTTGAAAAAGGCGGAGGAGGAAACACCTGCGGCTGTTCCTCCCCCGACGGAGCAGCTGCCTCCCCCGGTAGAGACGGTGCCCGTGCAGCCTTCAGCGGACGTTGCGGCCGGCCCCGCGGGCAGCGCCGCACCCGTTGTTGAAGAAGCCGCGGCAGTGAAAATGCCGTCACC
>JBARHM010000526.1:0-2565 GCA_049799235.1 Gallionella sp. | reverse complement strand
AGCGAAAGCTTTGGAAAAAGGAACAGACCAAAATACTCACAGAGTCAAAATTTGCCATCGACGAAAGAGCGACTTTGGGGACAATTCCTATTGGCCAGGAGGATCAGAAGCAAGACCGGATAATCAGGGATACAAAAATTTATAACGATAAAACAAGATGGTGCGGCCGTACGATTTGGGCGATTTTCCCCATCCCGTTGCTGACGAAATCTTGCCGCACTTACACCGAACTGACTCTAGAAAATGGTGAGCCTGTAAGTGCACATGAACAGTATCTTGAAGATACCATGCATATATGTGGCCCCTTCGTTCCCTTATTGAAGGTTTCCCAAGGTTTTTGCGTGGATAGTGATGGGATAGAGTAATTGCGACTTTGTCCAAAGATGGGTTGAGCGAGCAAAGGGTATATTGCTGCGTATCGTAGATCGAGTCAGCGCACCATATCAGATTGAATATGCCTCATACCCTGGCCGGCTGGCTGACCTACCTTGAATTCCTGCATCCAAAATCCATTGCGCTCGGTTTGGAACGCGTGGCCCAAATCAGGCAGCGGCTGAATCTCGATCCAGAATTCCCTGTCATCGTAGTCGGCGGCACCAACGGCAAGGGCTCGGTGTGTGCGTTGCTGGAATCCATTCTGCATTCCGCCGGATACCGTGTGGGCTGCTACACTTCGCCGCATCTACTGCACTATAACGAACGAGTGCGTATCAACAAGGTGCAGGCCAGTGATGCCGAGCTGTGCGCGTCGTTCGAACAGATCGAGCGGGTGCGCGGTGACGCATTATCAGGAACATCAGAAGTCCCACTCACGTATTTCGAATTTGGCACGCTTGCAGCGATGCAGTGTTTCATCGAGCACAAGGTAGATGTCGCGATACTGGAAGTAGGGCTGGGCGGCAGGCTGGATGCGGTAAATGTATTCGACAATGATTGCGCTGTGTTAACCAATGTGGATATCGACCATACCGATTATCTTGGGGACTCTCGCGAACAGATCGCGTTCGAAAAGGCGGGTATCTTTCGTAACGGCCGCGTGGCGATCTTTTCCGACAGCGAGGTGCCTCAGGCGATTTTCACACAGGCGCAGCAGATCGGCGCCAAGTTGTGGTGCATCGGCAGCGAGTTTGGCTACGCTCAACATCAGGGACAGTGGGACTATCGCAGCAGATTAGGGGCGCGCAGTGCATTGCCATTCCCGGCTTTGCGCGGCGCGTTTCAGTTGAACAACGCCAGCGCCGCACTGGCAGTGCTGGATGTGCTGCAAGACCGCCTGCCGGTCAGTATGGAAGCTGTGCGTCGCGGCTTGGTCGAGGTGCGACTGGCGGGGCGCTTCCAGTTAGTGCCGGGTAAACCGGATTTGATTCTTGATGTTGCGCACAACCCCCACGCAGCGCGTTCCCTTGCTCAGAATCTCTCAAGCCTGCCATCGTGCCCGCACACATATGCCGTGTTCGCGATGCTCAAGGACAAGGATATTGCGGGCGTAGTGGCGGCCCTTGATGCGCACTTCGATACCTGGTTAATAGCTGGCATAGACTCAGCCCGCGGTGCGAATGCCGGGGAGATCGAGCAAGTGCTTGAAGAAGCGCGGGTGCGAGGCGAAATCAGAGCTTTCAGCAATATCGCCGAAGCGTTGCGTTATGCCTATAACGCTGCAGGCGAAAATGATAGAATCGTCGCCTTCGGATCGTTTTATACGGTGGCGGAAGTGATGGTCGCAGCAGGGCTGCGAGTTGCGTAGTGAAGTGGGTGATTCTTGCTGAGTTTATCCAGTGCACTGAAGTGCGCTGACCAGGGCCTGCACAGATCCCGCGGAAATATTTATGGATGCGCAAAAAAATGGCAAAACAGCTTTCAGACGATGAGCAGAATCTCAGGCGCAAAGCACGACGCCGCTTGATCGGTGCATTTGCACTCACGTTGGCAGTGGTGGTGATTCTGCCGATGGTGCTGGACAGCGAACCCAAACCGACCGGTAAGGATATCGATTTACGTATTCCCGCGGCTGGCGAAGTTGGTGAGTTCGTCCCGAAAACAGTGGTCCAGGACGAAGCGGCGGTTTTGCCGTCAAGCGCAGTCCCCGCAGTTCCCGAGGTAAAGCCAAGCGCTACGGCGGGCCAGCGACAACCTGACGTCATTCAAAATACAAAGCCGAAAAGCAACGAGAATACAACAGTAGCTGTCGAAGGTTTCGTCGCTCAAGTCGGGGCATACTCGAATGCCGATGCAGCGAAACAGGAACTGGACAAGCTTAAAAAATGGGGTTTCAGAGCTTATACTGAAAAGGCCGCCGACATGATACGCGTGCGCGTTGGTCCGTATGCCGATCGTGAAAAGGCCGAGAAAGCGCGCCAACAACTGGAAAAACATGGCCTGCACCCGGTAGTCCTGAATGCCAAAGGTTCGTAGATGAAGGCAAAGATGTTCCCATTTTCGAGCCATAGATGACCGGATTTGATTTTGCGGTTATTGCAATATTACTGGTTTCACTTTTGTTCGGTTTGTGGCGCGGTTTGTTTTATGAAGTGTTGTCGTTGTTGGGGTGGCCGCTTGCGTTTATGC
>JBARHM010000525.1:0-3343 GCA_049799235.1 Gallionella sp. | reverse complement strand
CCCTGCTTCCTGTTCATACTGCCACCCCTTTCTTCGCATTCACATCGCCGTTGTACCAGCGCGACATCCACAGCGTGTACACATGGATCAATTTGGTGAACGGCAAAAAGATCAGCAACAGTTCCATGCTGAGGATGTGCAGGGACAGCATAATGGTGTAGGGAAGCAGAACATGTTTGGTTGCCAGATAGCCGGTCAATACGGGCAGAAAAGTCAGCGCCCATGCAGCATAGTCAGCGAAAGTGGAGAGGAAACGCTTGACCGGTTTGTTGATGCGATCCGCCAGAACCAGCAGCATGGTTGCCAGTGTCACTACAGCCGCTGCGTCGATGAATTGCGACGGCAGGGCGGGCCATGACAAACCCGTGAGTCCCTGAATCAGCTTGATATGCTGCGCAAACAGAAAAACGATGACAAAGAGGCCGATGTGGAATACGTAACCGCCCACATAACTGGTGGCCGACCGTTTGAACATGCCGGGCGGCGGCACCGAGCGGCGGAACATGGTGTGCAGCCCCGAAGCTCCTGCGCGATGACTGGGGACGGCGAGATCAGGTTTGCGTCCCAGCGAGTATATCTCTAATAGCCGCCAGAGCGTGCCCAGCACAAAGATGCCGATGGAAACGTCCAGTCCGGTGCTGCGTACCCAAGTCAGAAATATTTCTTCGTTCATGTCATTTCTCCAGGTCGGCGATGGTGGCCGTCTGATGCGCCGACTTGGCGGAGCCCTTCTTGATCCGGTTGGCGATGGACACCGCGACACCTGCCGCGGCGCCCGCTACCAGCGCGCCGGTGGCCAGCTTCAGCGGGCTGGCCGGCATCGACAGCGCGCTGTAGAAACTGCCCGCATCCCAGAAGTGCGGCTCGGAACAGCCGAGGCAGCCGTGCCCCGACTCAATAGGGAAGCTGGTGCCGCCGTTCCATTTCGTCGTGGCGCAGGCGTTGTGGGTGGTCGGCCCCTTGCAGCCCAGTTCGAACAGGCACCAGCCGTTGCGCGCGCCTTCATCGTCAAAAGTTTTTGCAAACTTGCCCTGATCGTAAAAAGGGCGGCGATAGCAGCGGTCGTGTATGGTCTGGCCATAGAAGGACTTGGGGCGGCCCAGCTCGTCCAGTGCGGGCAGCTCCCCGAAAGTGAGGTAATGCGCCAGCACACCGGTGATGACGGCGGGTATCGGCGGGCAGCCGGAGATGTTGACGATGGGTTTGTCCTTGATGATGTCTGATACCGCCACCGCGCCGGTCGGATTCGGTTTGGCATTGGGGATGCCGCCGAACGCGGCGCAGCTGCCGACAGCAATGATTGCTTCTGCGCCCTTTGCCGCTTCCTGCAGAAGGTCGAGATTGGTCCTGCCTGCGATCGTGGAGTAGATGCCACCGTCAAGCATCGGGACCGATCCGTCGACCACCAGCAGATAGTTGCCAAAGAATTGCCGCATCGCATCCTCGCGCGATCTTTCCGCACCATAACCGGAAGCGGCTTGCAGCGTATGGTGATAATCGAGCGAGATCATGTCGAAGATCATGTTCTCCAGCGTCGGCGAATGCGAGCGCGTCAGCGACTCGGTGCAACCGGTGCATTCCTGGAATGACAACCAGATCACCGACGGCCGCTTTGCCTTGACCAGCGCTTCGGCGATCGCGGTCGCGGTACTTGGCGGCAGAGCCATCATCGACGCCATCGCGGTGCAGAATTTCAGGAACGCGCGGCGGCTGACGCCTTGTTGCGCGAGACGTTTACCCAAGGTGTCGTGTTCGTTCATGGCTGCACCTCGTCGTTGAGTTGAGCACGTAACAATTCAATCCCTGCTCTTACATCCTCGTGCTGGCTCTTGATGATTTCCGGTAGCCATGCGATTTCTATCATGTCCGCCACGATGTCACCCTCCACGTTGTAGTGCGTCACCCACCACACCCCGGGATAGCGCGTCTCGATGATCTCGCTGGCACCGATGGCCTCGATGCGCGCGGAGACTTCGCCCTGCCCGAGCGTCTGGCGCAACTGTTCGTATTCGCCCGGCGCCAATGGCAGGCTGTTCAGGTCGATGCTGCCGGTCGCACCGTCGTGCACCAGCTTTTCCAGAAGCGCCGCGATCTCCGCCAGCAGTGCGCGGATATTGCCGACGGAATAAGCTTCCCCGGCTTGGGCATGAATGGGGATTGTTTGCTGGTTCATGCGTGCCAATCCTCGACGAGTTGCAATGCCTGATCGCAGGCCAGCCGGATCGCGGAGGCAATGGGCGGTGTAGGGGTATCGCCCCACGCTATCGTTTGCGGCTGGATGCCGATGAGTGCGCGCTGCTGCGGAAGCTGGTCGGCAAGGAGTGCGATCGCCATCAGGTCGATCAGGCTCACTTCGTGCACACTGCATTTGCGGTTGCTGCCGATGAAAGCATCCATCTGCTCGCCCACGAATACTTTGGTAGTGCCAGGTTCGCCGTCGTACTGCGCGGCATCGATCACGATCAGGCGATCTGCGTCCTCGATCGCGCCTGCCAGCGAGAAGCTCAACGTACCGCCATCCATCAGCTCGATGTCGTCGCGCTGTGCTGCCAGACCGGCAAGCATCCGTATCGCATGTATGCCCGCACCCTCATCGCGTAACAGAACATTGCCGATGCCGAGGATCAAGGTCTTGTTACTGCCAGTCATGGCTGTATCCGGTTTTATCTTTCGAAAACGGGGAACAAGAAAAATCCTGTGCGCTGCTTCGCCCAGGTTGAATCAGGCTAGCACTTCGATGTGCAAACTTCAACTGAGTGATTTATTCAACATAACAAATTAACAGGTTCTTCACTTGGGACTATACTGGGAAAACTTTCATGACCGGAAAACCGCCATGTGTCTGGGCATCCCCATGCGAATCGTCGCTATCGACGGCTACAACGCGCGCTGCACTGCCAAGGGCGTGATGCGCGAGGTCAGCCTGTTCATGCTGCAGGACGAACCGATAGCCGTGGATGATTTCGTGATGGTGCATGTGGGCTATGCCTTGCAGAAGATGAGCGAACTTGAAGCGCGTTCGACCTGGGAGTTGCTTGATGAGATGCTGGCCTATGATCCGGACGTGCTGGAAACCTGAGATGTAATCATGATGTTGACCGCACGCGACTGGCTGGAAAAGATCCGCGCACTGCCGCTCACGCGCCGCGTGCGCATCATGAACGTTTGCGGCGGTCACGAGCGTTCGATCACGATGGCGGGCCTGCGCGGGGCACTGCCGCAGAATGTGGAGCTGATCCCCGGCCCCGGCTGTCCGGTGTGCGTATGTCCCGAGGAGGATGTGTATCACGCGATCCAGTTGGCGTTGCATGCGGGGGTGATCCTGGTCGCGTTCGGCGACATG
>JBARHM010000524.1:0-2051 GCA_049799235.1 Gallionella sp. | reverse complement strand
GAAACCATAGAGCGCTATCTCGACATCGGCGTAACCTACATCATCATTGGAACTGCAGCGGTGAAAGTACCCGGATTCCTGCATGAAGCCTGCGACGCTTTTCCCGGCCATATCATGGTGGGACTGGATGCCAAGGGCGGCAAAGTGGCGGTGGATGGCTGGTCGAAGCTGACCGGACACGACGTGGCGGATCTGGCGCAGCGCTTTGAAGGTTATGGTGTGGAAGCGGTCATTTATACCGACATCGGTCGCGACGGCATGCTGACCGGCGTGAATATCCCGGCGACGGTGGATCTGGCCAGTCCTTTGCATGTACCGGTAATCGCCAGCGGCGGCATCACCAATCTGGACGATGTGCGGGCGCTGTGTGCGGTGCAAGCGGAGGGCATCACCGGGGCGATCACCGGCCGTGCGATCTACGAGGGTACGCTGGATTTCAGGGCGGCACAGGCCTTGGCGGATGAACTGACCGGAACGGCCAGTTAGTTTATGCTCGCCAAGCGTATCATTCCCTGCCTGGATGTCACAGCAGGTCGCGTGGTCAAGGGTGTCAGCTTTGTCGAATTGCGCGACGCGGGAGACCCGGTGGAAATTGCGCGCCGCTATGACGAACAGGGTGCTGACGAACTGGCTTTTCTGGACATCACTGCCAGTTCCGACGACAGGGGCATCATCTTCCGCATCATCGAGCAGGTTGCTTCGCAGGTATTCATCCCGTTGACCGTGGGCGGTGGGGTGCGTAAAGTCGGCGACGTGCGTAATCTGTTGAATGCCGGAGCAGACAAGGTCAGTATCAACACTTCCGCCGTTCTAGATCCGCAACTGGTGGCGGATGCATCGGGACGTTATGGTTCGCAGTGCATCGTGGTGGCCATCGATGCCAAGCAGGTGGCGGCTGGGCGCTGGGAAGTGTACACCCACGGCGGACGCAAGGCGACCGGCCTGGATGCGGTAGCGTGGGCGAAAAGAATGCAAAGCCTGGGTGCGGGTGAGATACTGCTGACCAGCATGGACAGGGATGGCCAGAAGAGCGGCTTCGATCTTGCCCTGACACATGCGGTGACGGATGCTTTGGAGATCCCAGTGATCGCCAGCGGTGGCGTGGGCAACCTGCAGCATCTCGCCGATGGCGTGAAAAAGGGCGGCGCAGACGCCGTGCTGGCGGCGAGTATTTTCCATTTTGGCGAATATACCGTGTTGCAGGCCAAGCAATTCATGGCAGCGCAGGGCATTGAGGTTCGGTTATGAGCGAGACATGGTTGAACAAGGTAAACTGGTCAGAGGAGGGATTGATTCCCGCCATCGCTCAGGATGCGGCTACCGGCAGGGTGCTGATGGTGGCGTGGATGGATCGCGAGTCCCTGAAATTGACTTGGCAAAAAAACGAGGCGGTGTATTGGTCGCGTTCGCGCAAGAAGCTGTGGCACAAGGGCGAAGAATCGGGGCACTTCCAGAAAGTGAAGGAGATACGCCTCGATTGCGACGGCGATGTGATCCTGCTGATAGTCGAGCAACTGGGCGGCATAGCCTGCCATACCGGTCGTGAGAGTTGCTTCTACAGCCGTTTGGAAAACGGGCAGTGGGTGGAAGTGGATGCAGTGCTGAAATCTCCCGGGGAGATTTATAAAAAATGAGCCTGGAAAAAATGAGTCCGGATATCTTGCAGCGGCTGACGGAAATGCTGGAGACACGCAAACAGGCATCTCCGGAAAGTTCATATGTCGCCAAGCTTTTCAGCAAGGGCGAAGATGCCATCCTGAAAAAAATCGGCGAGGAGGCGACGGAGGTCATCCTGGCGAGCAAGGCTGGTGATAAATCCCATCTGGTCTATGAAACTGCCGACCTGTGGTTCCATTGCATGGTGCTGTTGGCGCAGCATGGCTTGAGCGCCAATGATGTGTTGCAAGAGTTGGCGCGGCGCGAGGGTCTGTCAGGTATCGCCGAAAAGGAAAGCAGGCTGAAAGATTGATCATGAGCGACTGTTTGTTTTGCAAGATCACGCGCGGTGAAATACCTTGCCGCAAGGTGTACGAGGATGACGAAGTGCTGGC
>JBARHM010000523.1:0-3136 GCA_049799235.1 Gallionella sp. | reverse complement strand
CGCCATCTCGCCGGTGGCAGTGTCGACGTTATAACCACAGTCTGTGCCGCTGTAGGCAAAGTTGCAACCCGGCGTACCGGTGTCGGTCACGGTGGGCAGGCGCCAGTCGTTAAAGCCCAGGTAGTTGGCGGTGTTCAAGGAGGTGATCCAGCTTTGCGCGCCGGCCCAAGACATCAGGCCATCGAAATCATAGCCGCTGGTCTTGGCATAGTTGGCATCGGCCAGCCAGGTGATGTTGAGGTCGGTGTCGTTCACGACCTGGCCGCCCAAGGCGGAGACCAGCGTGGCGTTGGCGCCCGTGGCGGATAACAGGCCGACACTGAGCGCAACAGCAGCAAGCAGGGTTTTTGTGGTTTTCATTTTTGCCTACATAAGTTTATGGTTAGTTTTTCTTGATGCGGTGTTTGCGCGTTTCTGTATCTGCTATGAGCCTTCTAATTCAGCATAAAGCATGCCTCGTTGTGCTTCCAAACCAGAAACACTTTTTTATACAAGCCCATCGGGATATGTAGTGAGGGAAGGCGCGTAGAGAGAAACAGCAAAGTGTAAAGATATTCGACAAAAACTCGCATGAATGATACTTGAATGTGAGTCCGCAATCTATATCAGCCATTCGCGCTGCCTCAACCACGACAGTGCCGCAGATCTTCCTTCCGCAATGTCCGGCAAGTGTCGTGCAATTGCAGATACTTTACTGAACAGGATAGTTGCATGTGCATGCGAATCCCCGCACATCGATCGGGGACATGCATAAGCTGAAGCTAAACTGCTATTATCTGATTTGGTATAACACGGAGATGCGAATATGAAGAAGTTTCTGATCGGTCTTGTGGTGGGCTCACTCATCGCATTCCATCTGGGCATGAACTATGGTCGTCACAGGCCTATCCTGAGCAATCCTTATGCCGAACAGGTCGAGTCGGTCAAGGAAAGTGCCGGGAAGGTCATCGAAAGCACCAAGGAAACCATCCACGAAGCGACTGAACCGGCGCGCAAGTAATTGAACAAGCAGCTTGGTCGCTGAAAACCAAACACCGGCGTCCAAGTCTGCTCCGATGCATTTCATCAACGATGATGCTGCAACGAATCAATTCTAAGGAGCAATCATGGCGCTGCTGTTCTCTGCAACCACACTGGGTTCACTCACGCTGCAGAACCATCTAGTCATGGCACCGATGACGCGCAATCGTGCCACCAACAACATCCCGAACGACCTGATGGCGCAATATTACGCTCAGCGGGCAACTGCCGGCATGATAATCACCGAGGGTACCTCGCCGTCGCCCAACGGGCTGGGCTATCCGCGCATACCAGGGATCTTTTCCACAGCGCAGGTTGCAGGGTGGAAACGCGTTACTGATGCGGTTCACGCCAGGGGCGCCAAGATGTTCCTGCAGTTCATGCACTGCGGGCGAGTCGGCCATGCGCTCAATCTGCCTGCGGGTGCGCGCATTATCGCTCCGTCGGCAGTGGCAGCCGCCGGTGATATGTACACCGATGCCGAGGGTCTGAAGCCGCACCCGGTTCCTCAGTCGATGACCGAGGCGGACATCAGGACTGCCGTAGAGGAGTTCGCACAAGGCGCGAAAAACGCTGTCGCTGCGGGATTTGACGGTGTCGAGTTACACGGGGCTAACGGTTATCTGCTCGAGCAGTTCATCCGTCCGAACTCGAATCAACGCACGGATCGCTATGGCGGTTCGATAGAAGGACGCGCGCGTTTTATGCTCGAAGTCGCCGATGCGGTGATCAAAGCCATCGGCAAGGACAAGGTCGGTATACGCCTGTCGCCGTTCGGTGTGTTCAACGACATGCCGCTGTATGACGCGATGGAAGCGGATTACACTTATCTTGCTCGACAGCTCAATGCAATCGGTCTGGTCTACATCCATCTGGTCGATCACTCATCAATGGGGGCGCCACCAGTGCCTGCATCAATGAAGGCGACGTTCCGCAACCTGCTCACGGGAAAACTGATCCTCTCCGGCGGCTACGATGCTAAACGCGCCGAAAGCGATCTTTCTGCAGGAAAATGCGATCTGATCGCGGTGGGTAAACCGTTCCTCGCGAACCCTGATCTGATCGCACGATGGAAGACTGGCGCTGCTGTGAATGCGCCGGATATGAATACGTTCTATACGCCCGGGCCCAAGGGATATATCGATTACCCGGAGATGAATGAATAATACTCGATACAGCTCCACATGAATCAACAATGCGGCAAGTCGTTACGTTGGATATTGAAGCGGTGATTAGCGTTGCAATAAACTGGGTTGGCTTTGAAATTCCAGCCCGGAAAGAATATCAGGCGGCAGCTTTGACAACTACGTAAAAGCCCTGATCGCGAAGCGCTTGTGCTTTCTGCATATCAGCTACAAGCGTATAACGCAGGACACCATTATAATAGACACATAACTTGAACATTATCCCTCCGGCATTTTGATTACTGCCTGATGCAGTGATCTGTTTCGCGATGTCGTCCATGCTCCCCAAACACCAGGAATCAACGTTGGTATGAATACATCTTTCTAAGGAATATCTCCGAAACAGCCGTGCAAACATCTTCTGCAGAGTTCAACGCTGGAAGTTCCGCAGCCAGGGCGATCTGTTCATCGGTCGGAATCTGTAGAAGTTGCTCACAAACCAGGTCGACAGCAGGATTCCAGCCGGCGGACAGAATCTCTTCCCCGTACTCGATCTCCATCGCATCCTGTTCGATTTCGTAGCTGCTCATATCCATAGTGGTTTTCATGACACACCTCCTTCGGTTTGCTCCGCATTACGGCTTGCAACAGCCAATCCAGAATTTGCGGCCTTGTTGGCTAACCAGCATATTGCATGCCAAGACAAAAAAATAACGCGCAATGCCGCGAAAATGCTGGCCTAAAGGGCATTTGCCAGAATGATCAGAGACGACTGAAAATGTTGTAATTGATAATTTCTACCATTTTTCATCTCATTAACGAGAAAAATAATCCTTGTGGTTCCCATGGCATCCGACGCGGAATTCGGGATAACATCCCTATAGCGCAACCGTAAATCGAGATTGAAATGCTGAAAATAGCCTGTCTGTCAATTCTGATCTACCTTGTGTTTGCACCAGCATATGCCGGTGTGGAAGCGCTAACATACGAAC
>JBARHM010000522.1:0-3396 GCA_049799235.1 Gallionella sp. | reverse complement strand
CGTCATCGCCATGACTTTTGCATTGTCGGTTTCTACCGCTGCCCTTGCCGCCAACAAGGCGGAGACACTTTTCATAGATGGCAACTGTAACAATTGCCATAATCTTTCCATGGAAACCGTAGGTCCGACTTTAATACAAATTGCCGACAAGTACAGAGGCGACAAGGAAGCCCAGGGGAAATTGGAGAAAAAGGTGCGCACCGGCGGATCAGGTTCGTGGGGGGTGATGCCTATGCCTGGCACACGACAGTCGGTCAGCGATGAAGACATCAAGATTCTGGTGGCGTGGATACTGGAACAAAAAGAAAAACCGAAGACGCCCGAAAAATCCGACGCAAAGACTGAAAATAAACCGAAGTAGCTTGAAGTTTGCGCACCCCAGGGCCGGCGTAAGTCGGCTTTTTTGTTGCCGATGCCTCTCAGGGATGGCTGCCCAAACTGTTATAATTCCCGGCAAATTTTCTTGCACTCCTCGATGAACATCCTTTACGAAGAAGACGGCAGTTTCAAAGTCGGCAGCATCATGGCCGATAACACGACCTCGCTCCAGATTCAGAGCTCGTCCGGCAAGCGCAGCAAGATCAAAGCTGCAAGTGTAATGCTGCACTTTACCCAGCCCGCGTTGGCCGATTTCATCCCGCAGGCGGAAGCTATCGGCGGCGGGATCGAGGTTGATTTCCTGTGGGAGTGCTGCCCGCCCGATGAATTCGGCTTCGAACAGATCGCCACCGAATATTTTGGTCATGCGCCAAGTTCACTGGAAGCGGCAGCCACCCTGATACGGCTGCACAGCGCACCGATCTATTTTCACAAGAAAGGCAAAGGCCGTTATCGCGCCGCGCCGCCCGATGTGCTCAAAGCCGCGCTGGCCGGGGCCGAGCGCAAGCGCCTGCAATTGGGGTTGCAAGCGCGCTACACCGGGCAACTCACCCGCTTTGAATTGCCCGGCGAATTTACCGAACACCTCGCGAATATACTATTCAAGCCGGACCGCAACACAATCGAAGTCAAGGCGCTGGAGGCGGCTTGCACCGCAACGCATCTTTCCGCCGCACATCTGCTGCAACGCTGCGGCGCATTGCCGTCGACGCAGGAATACCATTTACAGCGTTTCCTGTTCGAGCATTTCCCGAAAGGCACCGGCTTCCCTCCGGTCGAGTTGAGCACCTGGCAAGAGTTGCCGCTGGCCAGCGTGAATGCCTTCAGTATCGACGATGCCGCAACGACCGAAATCGACGATGCGTTCTCGGTGGAAAAGCTGGCGAATGGCAACTGGCATGTCGGCGTGCATATTGCCGCGCCCACCTTGGGTTTGCCGCGCGGCTCTGCGGGAGATCTGGTCGCGGCGCAGCGTCTGTCCACCGTGTACATGCCCGGGAAGAAGATCACGATGCTGCCGGACAACGTGGTGCAGGCTTTCACGCTGTGCGCCGACCGCGTCTGTCCCGCCCTGTCGATGTACATCGAAGTGGACAGTGAATCACTTGCAATACTAGGGTACGAGAGCCGCGTCGAAAGGATACATATCGCGGCGAACCTGCGCCATGACACACTGGAGCCCCTGTTCAACGAGGAGACGCTGGCTGCCGGCAAGCGCGACTATGCCTTTGCCGGCGAACTGAAACTGCTTTGGGATCTGGTACAAAAGCTTGAAGCGGAACGCGGCAAGCCGGCCGACAACAGCACACAGCAGGTTGAATACAACTTCCATATCGAGTCCGAAGAACTTGTGGCCGGGCACCCGAATGACCGGGTCAGCATCACGCAACGGCGGCGCGGCTCGCCCATCG
This sequence comes from Gallionella sp., assembly GCA_049799235.1. Taxonomy (GTDB): domain Bacteria; phylum Pseudomonadota; class Gammaproteobacteria; order Burkholderiales; family Gallionellaceae; genus Gallionella. The sequence continues at coordinate 1,606 of JBARHM010000522.1, read as the reverse complement.
ACAAGGTGGTTTCCGAACTGATGATCCTGGTGAACAGCGAGTGGGGCAGGCATCTTGCCGAACATGGCTTCGTGGGCATCTACCGAACCCAGAACAACGGCAAAGTCAGGATGAGTACCGTCGCCGGACCCCATCAGGGCTTGGGCGTAGCGCAATACATGTGGTCAAGTTCCCCGTTACGCCGATATGTGGACATGGTTAACCAGCGCCAGATCATCGCGATGGTGCGTGATGAAGAACCTGCGTACCCAAAAAACGATGCCACGCTGTACGAGACGATGCGCGACTTCGATACCATGTATGGCATATACGGCGAATTTCAAAGAAACATGGAGCGTTACTGGTGTATGCGCTGGCTGCAGCAGGAAAACATCAGCCAAGTGGAGGGCATCGTATTGCGCGAAAACCTGGTGAAGCTCGCGGATATTCCGCTGATCTTCAGAGCACCCTCGCTGCCGGAATTGCCCGCCAATTCCCGCGTGCAATTGTCGATCATCGCTATCGACCTGCTTGACCTGAATCTGCAGACGCGCTTCGTCGCGACAGTGGAGGAGGCGATTTGCCAGCAAGCCTGAAAACCGAATCATCGATATTGCCTGCCCGAGTCATGACACCCTTGTATTTATCGATGGGTCTCTCTTTTGCATTTCACGTTTTCGCGTTGTTCGGCATCGCGCTGGTGATGCCCGATCCGCGCATCTCGGCCAGCCTGATGCAACCGCTGCAAGTCGTGCTGGTGAACAGCAAATCGAGATCCAAGCCATCAAGCGCCGATGCGCTGGCACAAGCGAACCTGGATGGCGGCGGAAATACTGCCGATGACCGGCGGGCGAAAACTCCGCTGCCGACAATTCGCGACGACCAACAGTTCACTCCCGAACGGCGCAGCAAACGCGTCACCGAACTGGAGGAAGAATCAAAACGGATGCTGACCAGGCTGAAGAGCGATCACACCGTGGTGATACCTGAGATCAAGAAACAGAAAGTTGACGCAGTCAGCAGCGGCGATGATCTGGTGCAAAGGAGCCTTGAGATCGCGCGCCTCGAAGCGGAGATCAACAAGAATTGGGATTCCTATCAAAAGCTGCCGCGCCGCAAATTCATCGGCGCCCGCACCCAGGAATACCGCTTCGCTCAGTACATCGAAGACTGGCGGATAAAAGTCGAGCGCATCGGCAACCTGAATTATCCGGAACAGGCGCGCCGACAGCATCTCTACGGAAGGTTGCAACTCAGCGTCTCAATACGCGCGGATGGCAGCGTGGAAAGCATGGAAGTGAGCAGATCATCCGGACAGCGCATTCTCGATGCGGCGGCGATGCGCATCGTCAAACTTGCCGCTCCTTATGCCCCGTTGCCCGCCAACATCATCAAGGACACCGACATTTTGACCATCACCCGCACCTGGTCGTTCACCCAGTCGGACATGCTGGAAAGCGAGTGATCTATGGATGAGGTTCGTTGACGTTCCATCGACACTTGGTTAAAGTACATCCATGCATAGCTCCTTGTTCGTAAGACTGTTGTTGATCCTCGCCCTGCTGCTCGCGCAGATGGGCGGCTTGGCGCATGGGATTTCGCACGTCCGGACCGAACAATCCCAAGG
>JBARHM010000521.1:0-6876 GCA_049799235.1 Gallionella sp. | reverse complement strand
CGCCGAATTTCTTGGCCAGCACGGTGGTGATCGCCGCAGTCAGGGTGGTCTTGCCATGGTCCACGTGGCCGATCGTGCCTACGTTGACATGCGGTTTGGTGCGCTCATATTTGCTCTTTGCCATGATTTTTCCTTATCTATGTCAAACGTTATAAATAAAAACAAAACATTTGGTGCGCCAATCTTTTGGTGCCCATGGTGAGAATCGGACTCACGACCTCTCCCTTACCAAGGGAGTGCTCTACCACTGAGCCACATGGGCAGGTATACAAACTGGAGCGGGTGAAGGGAATCGAACCCTCGTCGTAAGTTTGGAAAACTTCTGCTCTACCATTGAGCTACACCCGCAGTGCCCCCAAACAACATAAGCTCCACCAACGCATAGGCCAATAACAGGCCTTTGCAAACGCCAGTCAAAACCACCCACTAAACTGCAAAGCAATGCCAAGTACATTGGTGGAGGGGGAAGGATTCGAACCTTCGAAGGCTGAGCCGTCAGATTTACAGTCTGATCCCTTTGACCGCTCGGGAACCCCTCCAAACAGAACCCGCGATTATGCCCACCCCCGAATTCGATGTCAAACCAAATTAGCTATTTATGAGATTTCAGGGCAAAAAGCATGCAATCAGATCATTTGGTTTTGGGGAGCCGCTAAATGATCGCCCTGCTCGCCACGAAGACTCTACAGCGGATTTGTCCGGCGACCAAGCTTGGAAGAACCCGCGAAGAAGCGGATCGCATAATTAGCTCTATGCGATAGCGCTCATTTAGTCAGCGAATTGCTGAAGCAATTTTTGGTTCAGACCATAGTTTCGCGCTTAACATCCGGCTGCGGGGATATTAGCCTGCACCGAAACCTACCCCTCCTGTCTTTTACTTTGTCAAGGACATGAAGAGCGTGGGTAGCTTTTCCGGTAATTGTGCCACCTGATCGATGATGGTGTATTGCTTGCCAAAAATATCCGCGACATATTCATCAGCTTTGGGATCGAGGTTTATGCAGTAGGTGTAAATGCCTTGCTGATCCAGTTCTTTAACCGCCTGGCGCGCGTCCTCAATCAGGATGCGCCCATCCTTGCTGTCTATATCCGCCGGTTCGCCATCAGTGAGGATCAACATCAATTTTTTATCGGCTTGTTGTTTCTCCAGATAGTGTGCCGCGTGACGCATCGCCGCGCCCATGCGCGTGGAGTAGCTTGCGTCCATCGCCGCCAGGCGTCCTTTCACCTCGTCGTCCCAATGCTCGCTGTAGCCCTTGATGTGCAGATAGCGCACATCGTGGCGGGTATTCGAATGGAAGCCTGCAATGGCAAACGGGTCGCCCAGTTTTTCGATCGCCCAGCCCAGCAGCGATACCGCCTCCTGGCTCAGCTCCAGAACCGTCTGTTTGCTGCCGGCGGCTTTCTCATTGAGCGATTCCGACAAGTCCAGTAACAGCATAACTGCGATATTGCGCCCGCTGGTCTTGTGACTCATGTTGATACGCGGATCGGGCGTTGCACCGCTCTTGTAGTCGATCAGCGAACGCATCGCGACGTCCAGATCCAGCTCGCTGCCTTCCTCCTGATAGCGGATACGCACCTTGTCCTGCGGCTTCAGCAGGTCGAGCATTTTCCTCAGACGTTTGGCCAGAGCGGCGTGCTTGGCCAGTAGCCTGTCGATGTCCGCCGCGTTGCCTTGCGGATGCAAAGCCTCGTACACGCTCACCCAGTCCGGGCGATAGTTATGGGTGTTGTAATCCCACTCATGATAATGGCGCGGGGGCAGACCTTTGAGCTCCTCGCCCGGCTCGATTTTGCGCGGCTCATCGAACGCTTCTTCCTCGTCACCTTCCTCGATGAATTTCCACATCTGGCGGTTGTCGTCGCGATAATCCACTACGGTGTCCTTGAAGTATGTCTTTGCGAGTTGATCGCTCTGACGGCGCGTCTTGGCCACAAAGGAGACCGCCAGATCGGCGATCTCCTGCGTGTTCGAATCGCTCTGCCACATTAACTCATGGAAGCGTTGCGCGAATTCGATGATCTGAGGGTTTTTATAGGGGTGATGGGAATCGAGAATGGCGCGCGACAGCATGGTCAGGCGGTGACGGACACCGGATTCTTTTTCCGTATCGCAGGCGTCTTCACCAGGGATGGGATGCAGTGCCATGAAAATACGGCGCAAGCCCGGGTATTCGCGTATCGCCAGATATTCCACCCGGCTGTCCTCGAAAAACTCAGCCGCCATGCGCTGGAACGGGCTCATGTTGTCGGCGAAGATGGCATTGGTCCAGCGGCGATGTCCGACCATGTGAGCCAAAGCTGCCCGATAGCGATCCAGTCCGGAAACACCGCAGGCATCGTCATACACATCCGGCAGCCGGATGCCGAGCTTGTCGTAATAGGGAATCGGCTTGCGCAATTCGTCGAACCCGCTGGAGTAAGGTATCAACAAATCTTCGTCTCGCCACAACCCGCGTAAATACATATCCAGCTTGCGCTCATTATCCACCAGCAGGGTGCCATGACGTTCGCGTTGCAACACTGCGAGGCTGTCCGCCGATTGCAGACCGAAGTAATCGATTTGCCGATCCGGATGGTCGTCGTAATATCGCACCCCGTAATCCACCCAGTTCTTGAGGCCGCCCAGTGAAAGCTGGGCAAGCAATGTCGGTATCCGCTTGAACATCTCAGGAAGGCCGGGGCTGGGGAAAGTCTGATGGATGCCATGCACCGAGCCGGTGGTGCGCTCCATTAAATCAAGCGCGATGGCGAGGTAGTCGCGTAACTGTTCACGTGTATGTAAGCGTCGTGCAGTAACTGGTAACGATTGCAGAAACGGCGTGATCGCCTTGCCGTTTGGCGATTTCCACATCCTGCGGATGAATTCCATGATGTCAGGCAACGCATCTTCACCCAGCGTTTTAGCAACTGCCGGCCATTCCTCCAGGAAGATCAGGATAGGTTCTGCGCCGCGTCCCATCTTGCCGAGAAAGCGTGCGTGTTCGAGGTAAGCCGACACACCCTCGGCGGATAATGTACTCAACGCTTCACGCATACAATCTTGAAATACCAGCTCGACACGCGGAAATCCGCATTCAAGCTGCGCCCAGTATGGTTGAAGCTCCTCGGGTATCACTACCGTCTCCATGATTTATATCCTGATGGCTTTACGCAAATACTGCATCAATCGCGTGATCCAGCGTTTCGCGAATATCCGCATCGTCGGTGATCGGGCGCACCAGTGCCATGCGGCATGCGGCGCGCGGCTCGACACCGCCCTTGATCAGCGTCGCCGCGTACACCAGCAGACGAGTGGAGATACCTTCATCCAGCCCGTGCCCTTTCAGGTTGCGCGCCGCCACACCGATCTTCACCAGCTTTGCCGACAACTCCTTATCCATACCGGTTTCTTTGCATAGAATCTCGGTCTCGACTCCGGCCTCCGGATAATCGAAATCGAAAGCGGTAAAACGCTGCTTGGTGGATTGCTTCAAGTCCTTCAGCAAGCTTTGATATCCCGGATTGTAGGAGATCACCAACTGAAAATCGGGATGCGCTGAAATCAACTCGCCTTTCTTATCCAGCGGCAGAGTGCGCCTGTGGTCGGTCAGCGGATGGATCACCACCGTGGTGTCCTGGCGCGCCTCGACGATTTCGTCGAGGTAACAGATCGCACCGATGCGGGCTGCCGTGGTCAGCGGGCCATCCAGCCAGCGCGTGCCATTGGCATCGAGCAGATAACGCCCGACCAGATCGCTGGCGGTCATGTCTTCGTTGCACGCCACGGTGATCAGCGGCTTATCCAACTTCCACGCCATATATTCAATGAAGCGAGATTTTCCACAGCCGGTCGGGCCTTTCACCATCACTGGCAGGCGCGCAGCGTAGGCTGCCTCATATAACTTCACCTCATCGCCTTGCGCCTGATAGAACGGCTCATTATGAACTTTGTATTGATCTATACTTTTTTTAGTCATGGCTTACTCCAATGAACGTCGTGTAACCCGCACATGCAGAACGGTTTTGAATCTTGGAAAAAAACGCCCCCAGCAAGTGGGGGCGCATATTGTTGCCTCGATACTGCTTGAGGGCAGCTCAGTAAAAGTCAGGCATGAGTCCAATTTTCGTCCTCGCTGCCAGAACCGTTTCGGGGTCGCACCTACCGCCTGCGGCGGCAGGCACTGCTCTGCCCTCCGCTGGGGCTATTTATGCACGCCCAGCTTTTCGCGCCAGCCCGGATACAACATGTCCGCATCTTTAGGGAAGGATTCGAATGCGCGCGCGAACTCCTTGTGCTGCTTCGCGTATTGGATCGGATCCGCGCCAGCCTTCCAGCATTCGTATGCCTGACGCAGTGAGATCGCACCGGCAGCCGGGGAGTCGATATGTCCGTAAGAACCGCCACCGGCAGTGTTGATCACGTTGCCATGTCCCAGGTTTTCGAAGAAGCCGGGCAAACGCAGCGCGTTCATACCGCCGGAAATGATCGGCGTAGTCGGCTTCATGCCCAGCCATTCCTGATGGTAGTAAGGACCATCGGCAGAATCGCGCTCGATCATGTAAGCGATGTTGCGGTCATCGGGACCGCCTTCCATCTTGCCGTAACCCATGGTGCCGACGTGAATACCGGACGCACCTTGCAGACGGGAGATTTTCGCCAGCACGAATGCGGTGTAGCCGCGCACTGACGACGGCGAAGTGATCATGCCGTGACCGGCGCGGTGGTAATGCAAGTACTGCCGGGGATACTGACGGCGCGCGGTGGTAATCATGCCGGGGCCGCCGACGAAACCGTCTACCAGGAACGCCACCTTGTTGGCATCAGGTCCGAACGTTTCCAGAATGAAATCAGCACGCGCGCACATTTCGTAGTGGTCATCCGCCGTGATGTTGGCGGAGAACAGTTTCGCATCGCCGGTCTCATCCATCGCGCGCTTCATCGAATCGTACACCATCGGGATGACTTTCCTTAGCGGGCAGAACACCTGGTTGCCTTGCGGCTCGTCGTTCTTGATGAAGTCGCCGCCCAACCAGATTTGGTAAGCGGCCTTGGCAAATGGCTCGGGACGCAGCCCCAGCTTGGGCTTGATGATAGTGCCTGAGATGTAGCCGCCATCCTTGATCGGACGACCCAGAATGCGCCACATATCGGATATGTCCATTGCCGGGCCATCGAATTGCTTGAGCATTTCGGGCGGTATGTAGAAGTCCTGCATTTGCGCGCACTTCACGTCGCCCATACCCTGGTTGTTACCGATCGCACAAGTCAGGAAAGACACGATCATCGCGCGACCGTCGGTGATGTTGCGATCGAACAATACAATCGGGTAAGCGATCTTCATCACGCCCTTGGCTTCGTCGATGGAGTAAACCAGCGCGTCCACGCCCTTGGTGAAATCATCGGTGGTGCTCACTTCCACGTTGGTGCCGGTGGAGGACTCCGCGGCAAAGTGTGCGGCGGTTTCCAGATAGCCGTGACCATCGGCCGGTGTCATATGGTAAGCCACCAGAATGTGCTTGCCGCCCTTGATCAGATCCGCTTCTTTCAGACTCAGATCCGCATAACGATTCGATTGATCCATGGTTCTCTCTCCTGTATTAACGATTAAAATGGGGTTTGATAAGTACTGTGGAGCGAACTATAGGGTCGTCACTCCATAAAGAATAGTCAATTGTTTTTATAAATACTATAAGAAATGCTTATGGCTTGATATACTACTCGCAACCCATCAAGTTGTGATTGCCATCATGCTGCATATAACTTTACGCCAACTGCAAGTATTCGAAAAAGTGGCCAGCCACTTGAATTACTCGCGTGCTGCAAAGGAACTATATCTCTCTCAACCCGCCGTGTCGATGCAGATCAAGCAACTGGAGGAAAACATCGGCCTGCCGCTGTTCGAACAGATGGGCAAAAAGATCTTTCTGACCGAGGCCGGGCGCGAGCTGTTTCACTATGCCAGAAGCATCGCGCAACAGCTTGCAGAAATGGAAGTCGTATTCGACGAAATGAAAGGGCCGGGGCAAGGCAAGCTCACGCTGTCGGTGGTCAACACCGCGAACTATTTCACCCCGCGATTGCTCGCGAAGTTCTGCCGGCGCTATCCCGGTATCAATGTGAACCTGCACGTCGCCAACCGCGATGCGGTACTCAAGCAACTCGCCGACAACAGTACCGATCTGGCCATCATGGGGCAGCCGCCGGACGGCATGGATGTCAGCGCGGAATCGTTCCTCGACAACCCGCTGGTGGTGATCGCCGCGCCCCGCCATCCGCTCGCCGGGCAAAAGCGCGTCAAGTTCGCCCGGCTCGCCACGGAAACTTTTTTGTCGCGCGAACCGGGCTCAGGCACCCGCAGCGCGATGGAACGGATCTTCGCGGAACACCACATCCAGCCGCGCATCAGCATGGAGATGGAAACCAACGAGGCGATCAAGCAGGCGGTGCAGGCGGGCATGGGGCTGGGCATCCTGTCGCTGCACAGCATAGAGCTGGAACTGGAGACCGGGCGGCTCGCGATGCTCAACGTCGAACACTTTCCGCTGCTGCGCCACTGGTTCGTGGTGCACCGCAGCAGCAAACGCCTGTCCGGCGCCGCGCAGGCGTTCAAGGATTTCCTGCTGACCCAAGCGGAAAGCATCACGATTACCAGTTGATCCGGCGCGATTCAACACGCCAAATAAACAGACCCCGTTGCCGGGGTCTGGTCGTGCTTGGTGCAGCGCATATTCAGACCAAGAATACCTCAGGCTCGACTGAAAATTCAAACATTTTGCGTGACCGGTTATGTAACCCGACAAGCGGTCTCAGGACATACTGGCAATCATTACAACTGTAACAGGATCATTCGTATATCGTGCAAGCTGCAAGCCTGAACCGGACTCCGAAAC
>JBARHM010000520.1:0-3464 GCA_049799235.1 Gallionella sp. | reverse complement strand
CGTTTGGGTTGTTTAACTGATCGGGGGTTATGTTTATGGGCCTGGGGCCGGTGATGCTGGATGTGGCGGGAACGCAACTGACTCCCGAGGACGAGGCGCGGCTGCGCCATCCGCTGGTAGGCGGTGTGATCCTGTTCGCGCGCAACTTTCAATCGCCCGGCCAGCTTGCCGAGCTCACCGCCGCGATACACGCGCTGCGTACCCCCCCGCTGCTGATCGCGGTGGATCACGAGGGGGGCAGGGTGCAGCGTTTCCGCGAGGGTTTCACCAGGCTTCCTGCGATGCGCGAACTGGGCAAGATCTGGGATGCACATCCGCAACGCGCCCGGCATCTTGCCCAGCAGGCGGGTTATGTGCTCGCGGCGGAGCTGCGCGCATGCGGCGTGGATTTCAGTTTCACGCCGGTGCTGGATGTGGACTACGGGCAAAGCAGCGTGATCGGCGACCGCGCCTTTCATGGCGACACCCAGGCCATCGCGGAACTGGCGCACAGTCTGCTGCTGGGACTCAAACAGGGCGGCATGCCTGCGGTGGGCAAACATTTTCCCGGACATGGTTACGTTCAGGCCGATTCGCACCTGGATATCCCGGTGGATGAGCGCCCATTCGTCGATATCGAAATGAGCGACCTGATCCCGTTCCGGCAGATGGTGGATTACGGGCTGACCGCAGTGATGCCGGCACATGTGATCTATCCGAAAGTTGACAGCCTCCCGGCGGGTTTCTCGCCGGTCTGGCTGAAAAATATCTTGCGCGGGCAGCTCGGCTTCGAGGGCGTGATCTTCAGCGACGACCTGAGCATGGAAGGCGCGACGGTCGCGGGCGGCATCGTGCAGCGCGCCGAGGCCGCTCTGAATGCGGGCTGCGACATGGTGCTGGTATGCAACAAGCCGGAATCGGCAGATGAATTGCTGCAGGGGTTGCATTGGGAAATGCCGGCAGCCAGCAAGGCGCGCCTCGCCCAGATGCGCGGCAAAGCCCATCCAGAATCGATGGCCAAACTGCACGAGCAACAACATTTCCTGAAAGCGCTGGACGAGGTCGCCGTGATCGGCATGAACAATCCCGAATTGCCGCTGGCATAGTCTTTTGAAGTCCTGCAAGGCTGTGCACAGCAGACCTGTGGGGAGTTTTAGACTCAGTTCGATTCGCGACGGGTGTTGGATCGCCTTTCGGCGTGAGATAATTCGCATCATCTTCTGGAAAGATAGTTCAGTATTCCCATGAGTGAATTGCAAATAGCGTTGCTTACCATCGGCCTGGTGGCCATCGCCGCGGTGTATGCCTTCGGCTGGTTGCAGCAATGGCGATATCGCCGCAAGTTCGGTTCGGTATTCAAGGCGAGCCACGCGGATGCGCTATATGAAGGCAGCGCAGCAACGCCGGCGGATCAGGGCAGCCGATCGGCGCCGACTGAGATTGCCGCAGCATCGCCCGTGTCAGATCTGCCGGACGAACCCTGCTCACTGCTGAATGCACGCAGTGATTTCATCATCGAATTGCAGCTCGCTGAACCAAGCCCGGCCGCCGTGCTGGTAGGCTTGTGGCAGCGCAAGTTCGACTTTCGCAAGCCGGTGCAGGTGTGCGGCCTGACGCTGAATACGGGTGAGTGGGAGCGCGTGATCGCCGAGAGCCATACGCTTTATCAGCGCTATCGTGTCGCACTGCAACTGGTTGACCGGGGCGGCGCAATCAGCCAGGCGAAACTGGCGGACTTTCGTGATCTGGTGCTGGGTGTCGCCAGGCATATCAATGCCCGGACCACTGTCCCGGATACCCAGAATGCATATCAGCATGCCGTGGAGCTGGACGAGTTCTGTGCCTCGGTTGACCAGATGGTCGGGGTCAATCTGGTGCCAACCGGCGACCGGTTGATACGGGCTATCGATATTGCCCGGGCTGCCGGTTTGCATGGCATGATGCTCGAGGCGGACGGTGCTTTCCATTTGCTGGATGCACATGGAAACAGCCTGTTCAGCCTGATCAACGAGGATACCGTGCCGTTCCAGCATCACACGCTGGATACCTTTGCCACGGCGGGCATCACCCTGATGATCGACGTGCCGCGCGTTGAGGATCCAACCCTGCGTTTCGACCAGATGATGCATGTTGCGAACGATCTTGCCCGTGGGCTGCAGCTCAGCGTGGTGGATGATCGTCGCATGCCGCTCGGCGAAAAGGGTCTGGCACTCAGCCGCGCGCAGATTGCCGGCGTGGAAGCCAGCATGCGTGGGCACGGCATAGCGCCGGGCAGTGCCCATGCGCTCAGATTATTCTCCTGATGGACCATGCCAAGCGCATCGCGCAACGGCGCGCAGAGATCGAGCGCCATGATCATGCTTATTATGTGCTGGACAAGCCGACCATCCCCGATGCGGAATACGATAAGTTGTTCCGCGAACTGCAAGCCCTCGAAGAAAAACACCCTGAACTGCTGACCGCCGATTCACCCACGCAGCGGGTTGGCGGCAAGGTGCTGGATGGCTTTGCGCCGGTGCGCCATGCCGTGGCCATGCTTTCCATCCGCACCGAGACCGACACCACCGAGGGCGGCGCGCAGTCCTTCGATGTCCGGGTGCGCAAGGAACTGGGGCTCCGCGATTCCGATGCCGGGGTCGAATACGCCTGCGAGTTGAAGTTCGACGGCCTTGCCATCAACCTGCGTTACGAACGTGGCGTGCTGGTGCAGGCGGCCACGCGCGGCGACGGCGAGACCGGCGAAGACGTCACGCAGAACATCCGCACCATCCGCCAGATTCCTTTGCGCCTGCACGGCTGCGATGCAGCGGTATTGGAAGTGCGCGGCGAGGTGTACATGTCGCGCAGAGATTTCGAACACTACAACGAGCATCAGCGGGCACAGGGTCTGCCTGCGCTGGTGAACCCGCGCAACGGCGCGGCAGGCAGCATCCGCCAGCTCGATCCGGCGCTGGCGGCGAAGCGCCCGTTGTCATTCTTTGCTTACGGCCTGGGTGAGGCGCAAGGCTGGAAATCGCCCGCGTCGCACAGTGCAGTGCTGGATGCGCTGCAAAAGATGGGAGTGCCGGTGAGCAATGAACGCGCGGTGGTACAGGGCGCGCAAGGCCTGGTGGAATTCCATCGCCGCATCGCCGCGCAGCGCGACAGCCTGCCGTTCGACATCGACGGCGTGGTATACAAGGTCAACAGTCTCAGCTTGCAGGCGCAGCTCGGTTTCGTGACGCGCGAACCGCGCTGGGCGGTGGCGCACAAATACCCGGCGGAAGAGCAGATCACCGTGGTTCGCGGTATCGACATCCAGGTCGGTCGCACCGGCAAGCTCACGCCGGTGGCCAAGCTGGAGCCGGTGTTCGTCGGCGGTACCACGGTGAGCAATGCCACGCTGCACAACGAGGACGAGACACGGCGCAAGGACGTGCGCATCGGAGACACGGTGATCGTGCGCCGCGCCGGCGACGTGATCCCGGAAGTGGTGAGTGTGGTAC
>JBARHM010000519.1:0-6719 GCA_049799235.1 Gallionella sp. | reverse complement strand
GGTATATCCCGGCAAACAACCCCAGCCCATTCACCATAGTCCATTTTTATGAGGTGACCATGAAGTTACGCACCACGGTGATATTTCTTCTTGCACTTGCTGTCAGCGGTTTTTCCCATGCAGAGGGTGAGATCCTAATCAAGTTCAGTCACGTGGACGCACCCGATACTCCCAAGGGCCAGGCGGCGGAAAGGTTCAAGCAACTGGCGGAACAGGGCACAAATGGCCGTGTCAGGGTCGAGATCTACCATGGCAGCCAGCTCTACAACGAAAGGGAAGAGATCGAAGCACTACAGAGCGGCGCCGTGCAAATGCTGGCACCGCCTCTTTCAGCATTCGGGGCCATGGGCTTGCACGCGTTCGATTTGTTTGACCTGCCCTATGTTTTTCCAAGCGAAGAAGTCCTGCACCGCGTCATGGATGGCCAGATTGGCAATAGTTTGTTCAGGAAACTTTCCGCCAAAGGTTTGACCGGCCTGGCCTATTGGGACAATGGCTTCAAGCAGATGAGTTCGAACAAGCGCATGCATTCGGTTGCCGATTTAAAGGGACTGAGGATTCACATCCACCCATCAAAAGTTCTCGAATCGCAGATCAAGGCCCTCGGTGCAAATCCTCAAGAGATGCCAGACAACGAAGTTTATACAGCTCTGCAACAGGGCGATCTGGATGGTGCAGAGAATCCGGTTTCAAATTTCCACAGACAGAAATTGCATGAGGTGCAGAAACATCTGACGATTTCAAATCATGGTTATGTGGGCTATGCGGTCATCGTTAACAAGAAATTCTGGGATGATCTACCGGACGATATACGCGAAACCTTGACGCTGGTCATCAATGAAACGACAGACTTTGAGCGGGATCTTGCGCAGAAAGAAAATGACGATGCGCTGGCAAGCGTGACCGCAAGCAATACTACCGAAGTATATGTCCTATCGGAGAGGGAGCGTACTGCCTGGCAGCGGGCATTGTTGCCTGTGTACCAGGAATTCGACAGCGTGATTGGCAATTACCTGATCAGGAGTGTTGGCCGTGTCGCCCAGCAACTCAAGAAAGAACAGGAAGCGGCCAAGCAGAAGAAAAAGAAAGCCGGCACCGGCAATTAATCGCGACTAATTCCAGCACGATACTACTGCAAATCATCACCAACCCGATCCACAGCACCTGCTAACCGCCCTGTCCGGGATTGCTCACCTTCCCTCCCCGGCCGCATTCAGATGCCGTTAACTGCGGGTGGCTGTAAACCAAGGAGAAATGGGTTCGTCGATACACCGACGCCAGGAGTATTTGCTACTTCCTGTATAATCCGAAGCCATGATCCGGTTACAAAACAAGTCCGCTCAATATCACGACAGGAGAAAACCAATGAAGACAAGTCTGGCTGCACTAGCCCTGGTTTCCCTTATGCTTTCGGCATGCGCCTCCACACCCAAGGCAACGACTGCGCAGGAATCCTCTCAAGATAAAACTGCGGGCAACGGGCAGGCCAGTTCGCCAGCCGAAACGGCTACGGCTGTCCCAACTGAAGTTGTTTCAGGCGACCTGACGGCACAATTGCAAGCGATGCAGCAGAAAAGCGTCTATTTTGACTTTGACGAATTCATCGTCAAACCTGAGTACCAGGGGGTCATTGAGCAACAAGCTGATTTCATGAAGGCACATGAAAACTTTGTTGTTACACTCGAAGGTAGCGCTGACGAACGCGGCAGCGGTGAATACAACCTGTCATTGGGAAGCAAACGCGCCTATGCTGTTCGCAAGTCTCTCGAGGTGATGGGAATACCAAGCCGACGGATAGAAACCGTGAGTTTGGGCGAAGAAAAGCCCAGGTTGGCCTGCCATGAAGAACAATGCTGGAAGGAAAACCGCCGCACTGACTTCATTGTCAGGCCTGGACCATAACTCAACTTTATTTACTGCCGCGGCGCAGGGTTTACTCTAAATTTCGCGCCAAACTCGCCAAGGCAAATCACGTGTTTGTGCGCAGATCTAAAAGGGCGTACGACAACCAATCCGAAATTCGTTGTCGACTCAGCAAAATCGTCGCTGATTTGCAACTGTTTCAGCACTTTTTCCAGTCATTTCATGCCTGATTGGATCAACGCCAACTTCTCTTCACGAGTCAGATTCTTGATCGCCATCTCTCGTTTCGATGCCGCCGATCTGTTTGCGCAACTCTCCACCAAAACCAATTCCACCGGTCCGCGCGCCCGCGTGTACTTGGCTGCCACGCCTTCGTTATGCGCCTCGATGCGTCTTTCCAGGTCATTGGTGATGCCGGTGTAGAAGGTGTCATCGGCGCAGCGGAGGATGTAACAAACCCAGTTCACTCAACTCCTTTTCTTTCTCGCATGGCCGGGGGTGAAGCGACTTAGTGTCCATGCACATGAAAGCATGGCCGCGATCAGCAGCATGACCGCTGCATTGCCCCAGCGCGCATAAGGTGTGATGCCTGTATAACCCTGCGCCATGCCGAGCAGTACGGCTTGCCGGTGCTGCGGCAATTGCTGCAAAACCTTGCCGTCCGTCCCGATGATGGAAGTTACCCCGGTATTTGTTGCGCGCAGCATCATGCGGCCGGTTTCCAGCGCGCGCATCTGTGCGATCTGGTTATGCTGCGCCGCGGCATGGGAGTCTCCGTACCAGGCATCGTTGGTCAGGTTCAATAGCACGCTGGCTTGCGGCAAATGCCGGATGACTTCCTCGCCGAACACGTCTTCGTAGCAGATGTCCGGCGCCACCTGCTGCCCTGCCACATTTAGCGGCGGTTGATCCTCTCCGCCGCGAGCCAGATCGCCCATCGGGATGTTCAGCACCCCGTTGATGAACCAGCCCAACAATGGTCGAAGCGGAATGAATTCGCCAAAGACCACCAGATGGTGTTTATGGTAACGCTGTTCATCCGCCTCACCCAATGTGAAAACGCTGTTGTAGTAACCGCCCTGATCGCGGTCGAAGGAACCGATCACCACGTCGCCGCCGTTCTGTCTGGCGTGGTCACGCAGTTGCTCGATCAGGATTTGCGGCACCTCATAGCGCAACAATGGCAACGCGGTTTCCGGCAACACGGTCAGGCGGGCATCGCTTTGCAGCGCCAGGCGGCGGTAAGTTTCCAGCGTGCCGACCAACGCGTCTTCATTGAACTTGAGGTGTTGCGGAATATTGCCTTGCAGCAGCGCCACGCTGAATGGCTCTCCGTTGGGCTGCGTCCATTCCACCGCACGCAAGGCCGCGCCGCCTGACCACAGTGCGACAAGAATGACAAAGGCTGTCTTGCCCTGTATGCCCCATCGCACCTTGACCATGCTCGCCAAGAGGCCGGCACTCACTGCCGCCACCAGCGACACACCATAAACGCCGAACAACGGCGCGTAGCCTGCCAGCGGACTGTTGCTGTGCGCATAGCCCAGCGTCAGCCACGGAAAGCCGGTGAAAATCGTGCCGCGCACCCATTCGGTCAGCACCCAGGATGCAGGCATCACCAGCACAAGGTGCAGCCCTTCGCGCACCGGGATACGCGCCTGCACATAACCGGCCAGCGCGGGAAACAAGGCAAGGAAGCCGGAGAACAATAGCGTGGCCGGCGCCGCCAACAGCACCGGCATGTTGCCGTAATCGTGCAGCGCCACATAGATCCAGCTTATACCTGCGCTGAACAGGCCCAGGCCAAAAGAAAAACCCAGCCACGCCGCCGCGCGCGGCGAGTCTGCGCGGTGCATCAGCGCGAACAACACAACAAGCGCCAGCACCGGCAAGGGAAATATCCCGAACGGCGCAAAGCCGGCTACACAAACCGCCCCGGCCAGCAATGCCAACCCTGAATATTTATTCAATAAACCCATGGAAAAATTTTTCTGTAAACAGGCCGATATCCCCGCACAGCATAACCCATTCGACGGGCCAATTTCCAAACTCGCGGTCATACATTGCAAATGTGCGGGGTGCGGCATTATGTCGCAGCATTGGGCACGGCAGATTTGATATCATCGCATCGCGCTTTGCATTACAAGATAACCACAGGGGGAATCCAAATGAAAATAAAACTGCTGATTGCCATACTGCTTTGCTCGACTGCCAACGCTTACGCATCCTGCGGCTCATCGTTTTGCTCCGTGAATACCCATTGGGATACCCAAGGTCTGGTGAATAATGAATACTTGCTTGTCGATCTGCGCTATTCCTATGCCAAGGCTGATACGTTTCGCGGCGGCTCCTCGAAGATCACCCCCGAGCCTCCGAGCGGATCAGGTGAGGAGATCGAGAACCTTCGCACCATCAATCAGATGCTCGATCTGATCGTGGATTACCCCATCAGCGCAAAATGGAATATCGGCGTGGACCTGCCATTCGTGATGCGCGACCATACCCACACCTTTGATTCTCTCGCCCCTGACGCTCCAATCGTCCAACAAGCCAAATTCAATGAACTGGGCGATATGCGCGTACTCGGCAAATACAGATTCGATTCCGCCGGGCCCCATGCCGGCAGCGGGATGTTCTTTGGCATCAAGGTGCCCACCGGAGCGATCAACCAGACCATGACCCCGCCTGATCCGGCAGACCCTACCACGCCTTATGCGCTGGAACGCTCTGCCCAGCCCGGCACGGGCAGCACCGATGGATTATTGGGCGTGTACTACCATAATGACATCGAAGATTCACCGTGGGGTTGGTTCGTCAGCGGTCAATTTCAAGGCGCAGTGAAAACCCGCGACGAATACCGCCCCGGCAACACCGTCAATCTGGATCTGGGCGCACATTATCCGTTTGCACCTACGCTCACCGGTCTGCTGCAACTGAATGCCCAATACAAGACCCGCGACACCGGGCTGAACGCCAATCCGGCTTCCGGAGGGCATAGCCTGAACTTCAGCCCCGGCCTGAGCTACACAGTTGCTCCAAAAACCAACTTGTACGGCTTTGTGCAGATCGCACTATTGCAATACGCCAACACCGATCCTGATGTCCCCGGCAGCGGTCAGTTGACCGCGCCGTGGTCATTCGCAATGGGGGTCAGCCACCGCTTCTGATTCACATCGTCCAAAATAACTTAGGCGGCACAGGCCGCCTGAAATCGCCATCAAACCGACACTTACTTGTTCCTAGTGCATATGATGATGCTCGTCATCATCTGAAGCAGGATTAGTTGCTGTCAGAGATATTACTTCTGCCTTGGCATCTATCTTTACAACGCTTTGGTTTGCCACTTTGATGTTCAGCGTCAATGGCACAGTTTCACCTTCCTTCAGCGGAGCCTTCAGCCCGACCAGCATCAGGTGATAGCCGCTCTCACCGAGATTCACCGGCTTGCCGGCCGGCAGTTCTATGGCCTTGACTTCGCGCATTTTCATCATGCCGTTCTCGGTCTTCATGCTGTGCAATTCTGCAGATCCTGCAACCGGGCTGGACACGCCGACCAATGTTGCGGCCTGCTTGCTGGTGATGGTCAAAGACACTCCGGCTGTTTCCTGTCCGGGAGCGGTGGCACGCGTCCACGCTCCACTGATCTCGATATCACCCGCGTGAACGCTGGCGCTCAACAACAAGCCTGCCAACAGCCCGCCGAACCGATACGGCTTATGCATGATGAATTACTCCCTGAATATTCAGAATGAAGAACGAGATGGACCAATTATACTCATTGTGATGCCTGAGCAGAATCTGCAGAAACAAGAATGCCAAAAGTGTGCATCAGGTCCACGGCTGTTACTGCGCCGCATTGGGGAAGAGACACCGTGCTTGAAATTCTCTACAACCTACACGAGTGCCGGAAACACTGATACGTTACTTTTGGCAAAGGGGATTATTGGCCAAGTGAAACTGTATGGGAATGCTACATGATGTTACACCCCCGGCGTTACCCATGCTCAGGCGCAACATGGTTGGCACTCATTGCACATCTACCCAATGAAACTCCCCTCAAACCGATATTTTCTTGCACTCCTTGTAGCACTCTGCGCAGGCTTCGCCGCACGCCCTGCATTCCGGTTGCTTGTCCGTCTTCTTGCACTCATCCTCACAATCCTTACAAATATCCATCGCCACTTTGGCAAGCTGAGGCAATTGTTTGGAATCCGCCGAGGCCAAATGCTGCAACGCTATGCAAATGGCGGCGACCTCGCTGGACGATCGGGCACAAGCGGCAAGATCCTTGTCTCCTTTCCCCATTGCCACGATACAGTGCTGCAAACAGATATCCGCCTTCAGCATGCAGTCCGAAGCTGATACCAGCAGCATCTGGTATTTGTTCGGCTTTTGCTCATGGTCATGCTGCATATGGTCATGTTCTGCCGCAAAAGCTCGGCCGGCGGTTACTGCAGCAACCATAGCTGCTGCATTCGTCAACAATTCTCTTCTGTTCATGCTTTCCTCCCTCGGTTAATCAAAGCGTTCGATCCTGCAGGCTGTTTATCCATGTTCTTTCTGTAACGCCGTATCCATCATACGCCTCGCAAGCAACACAAATTCATTGTGCTTGTGTTGGGTCAGTCACGAAACCGATGCGCACCACCCCGGCCTTTGCGGCAGAAGACATCACCTGGGCCACCAGTTCATAATGCGCCAGACGGTCCGCACGGATATGCAATTCCGGCTGAGGCTGCTTTTTGGCCTCCAGCGCAAATCGCGCGGGCAGGGATTCCTTTTCAACCCGTTCGCCGTTCCAGAAAAAGCTGCCGTCTTCGCGTATGCCGAACTCGATGTGGTCCGGCTTGGTGATA
>JBARHM010000518.1:0-5288 GCA_049799235.1 Gallionella sp. | reverse complement strand
TTGAGGTCTATCGTGAAATGGGTTGCGGGTTTCTGGAAGCGGTTTATCAGGAATGCATGGAAAAGGAGATGCGCCTGAAGCAGATACCCTTCGTAGCACAACAGGAGCTTATGCTGCAATATAAAGGCGAACCGCTCGAACAGAAATACAAACCCGACTTCATCTGTTTTGATCGCATCATTGTGGAACTGAAAGCCGTGAAGGAGCTGACCGCCGAGCATCGCGCCCAGATTCACAACTATTTGAAGGCGACCGGACTTGAGGTTGGCCTGCTAGTCAACTTCGGTCACTCTCCTAAGGTTGAGATCGAAAGGATCGTTAATTAAAAACTAAAACCTAATTAACCACGGAATACACGGAACACACGGAAAAAACGAAAGCGAAAAATGAAAACTAACCCTGAATATGAATTTGTGACATCCGTGCAACCCCGGCTAATCTTGATGTCACCACATGTCTTACAGATTGAACCAAACCCGGAATATTTCTATGTTTGCTTTGCCGTTTCCGTGTGTTCCGTGTATTCCGTGGTTAAGCCTTTAGCATTTGACTCTAACCAACAATGAACATCATCACCTTCCCCAACAGCCCCTACATCCTGCACCAGCCGTTCGAGCCGGCGGGCGACCAGCCGGAGGCCATCGCGAAGCTGGTCGAGGGCATCCGCGACGGCCTGTCGTTCCAGACGCTGCTCGGCGTGACCGGCTCGGGCAAGACCTTCACGATGGCCAACGTCATCGCGCAGCTTGGCCGCCCGGCGATCGTGATGGCGCCGAACAAGACGCTGGCGGCGCAGCTGTATTCCGAGTTTCGCGATTTCCTGCCGGAGAACGCGGTCGAGTATTTCGTCTCCTATTACGACTACTACCAGCCCGAAGCCTACGTGCCGTCGCGCGACGTGTATATCGAGAAGGATTCCAGCATCAACGAGCAGATCGAGCAGATGCGCCTGTCCGCGACCAAGGCGCTGCTGGAGCGTGAAGACTCTGTGATCGTCGCGACCGTCTCGGCGATCTACGGCATCGGCGACCCGGTCGATTACCACGGCATGATTCTGCATTTAGTGGCCATGACACGGCGTAGCGAAGCTTCCGGGGCGGGAATGGGCACGACGCACCCGCTCGCGAAATCAGAAGGCTTCGCTGGTAACGTGGGGCAGGGTGTGAGTCATAACAAGAAAATGACCCAGCGCGACGTGATCAAGCGCCTGATCGAGATGCAATACGAGCGCAACGAGATCGATTTTTCGCGCGGCAAATTCCGCGTGCGCGGCGACGTCATCGACATCTTCCCGGCGGAAAGCAACGAAAATGCGTTGCGCGTGACGCTGTTCGACGATGAAGTCGAGACCCTCTCGCTGTTCGATCCGCTCACCGGCCACATCCTGCAAAAGGTGCCGCGCTACACCGTCTATCCATCCAGCCATTACGTCACGCCGCGCAGCACCGTGCTGGAAGCGATCGAAACCATCAAGCCCGAGCTGGCCGAACGCATCGCGTTCTTCATCAGTGAGAACAAACTGGTCGAGGCGCAACGCATCGAGCAGCGCACCCGCCACGACCTCGAGATGCTGGCCGAGATCGGCTTCACTAAGGGCATCGAAAATTATTCGCGCCACCTGTCCGGGCGCAAGCCGGGCGAGCCGCCGCCGACGCTGATCGATTACCTGCCGCCCAACGCACTGATGTTCATCGACGAAAGCCACGTCACCATCCCGCAGATCGGCGGCATGTACAAGGGCGACCGCGCGCGCAAGGAGAACCTGGTCAACTACGGTTTCCGCCTGCCCTCCGCGATGGACAACCGCCCGCTGCGTTTCGACGAATTCGAAAAGGTGATGAGACAAAGCGTGTTCATCTCCGCTACGCCCTCCACCTACGAGGCCGAGCACGCCGGGCAGGTGGTCGAGCAGGTGGTGCGACCCACCGGGCTGGTCGATCCGCAGATCGAAGTGCGCCCCGCGACCCACCAGGTGGACGACCTGATGTCCGAGGTCAACCTGCGCGTGAAGGCGGGCGAGCGCGTGCTGGTCACCACGCTGACCAAGCGCATGGCCGAAGACCTCACCGATTATTTTTCCGAGCACGGCATCAAGGTGCGCTACCTGCACTCCGACATCGAGACCGTCGAGCGCGTCGAGATCATCCGCGACTTGCGCCTGGGCATGTTCGACGTGCTGGTCGGCATCAACCTGCTGCGCGAAGGGCTGGATATTCCCGAGGTGTCGCTGGTCGCGATACTCGATGCCGACAAGGAAGGCTTCCTGCGCTCCGAGCGCTCGCTGATCCAGACCATCGGCCGCGCCGCGCGCCACATCAACGGCAAGGCCATCCTCTATGCCGACAGGATCACTGATTCGATGAAGCGCGCGATCGACGAGACCGAGCGCCGCCGCACCAAACAGGTCGCGTACAACTTCGCGCACAACATCACCCCGATAGGCGTACAGAAGCGCATCAAGGACATCATCGAAGGCATGTACGAACCGGAAACGGCCCGCGACCAATTAAAGGCCGCGCAGGAACAGGCGAAATACCTCGCGATGAGCGAGAAGGAAGTCGCCAAAGAGATCACCCGGCTGGAAAAGGAAATGCTCAAAGCCGCAAAGAACCTGGAGTTCGAGCGCGCCACTGAGCTGCGCGACGAACTCAAGAAACTGCGCGAGAGTGTGCTGATCTCGCCGTTGTAATATGTACTGGCCGCAGTAATGGCAGCTAGTCAGGCCTTGAATTCTGATAGGATTCTCTTTGTTGTAAATACAAACAGAAATCAAAAGAATGAAGCGAGAGTATTACTCTGATTCTATTTTTAATTTCCTTCGGTCTTCAACCGAACAGATACTTGGCAGCCTCGCATTCAATAATGATTTTGACCTAATCCAAACTCAGCGTGGAGCATGGGTTGCAGAAATAGAAATTCTTCGCGAAGTCCTTGCGTCATACACAGGTTCTATTTATTTTGAATATTCAATTCCCCGCATGGGTCGGCGAATTGATGTTGTATTGATAATCGGACCTGTGATTTTTGTACTTGAGTTCAAAGTTGGTGAAAAGGAATTTACTTCTTATGCCATTGACCAAGTTTATGACTATGCATTGGATTTGAAGAATTTTCATGACTCCAGTCACCTAGAGTTTATAGCACCAATTCTTATCGCTACTGAAGCAAGGGACGTTATTCCGGTTGTTGAAGTTACACCGCAAAACGACAAGCTGCTATTTCCGATTAAGGCGAATGTGGCACATCTAGGTAAGGTGTTTGAGGATGTTATAAGTTTTGTCAAAGGAAATAATATAGATGTGAATGAATGGGAGAAAGGACGTTACTGCCCAACTCCAACTATTATTGAAGCTGCAATGGCGCTTTACAACGATCACTCTGTTTCAGAAATAACTCGAAGTGACGCCAGTGCATCCAATTTAAGGCAGACTTCTGAAGTGGTCTCCGAAATCATTAAGTCATCAAGGGAAAATTCGCACAAATCTATCTGTTTGGTGACGGGTGTACCAGGAGCCGGTAAGACTTTAGTAGGGCTAGATATTGCCACTAAGCATATTAATGCAGATGATGACTTGTATAGCGTTTACTTGTCTGGAAATGGGCCGCTGGTAAAAATACTTTGTGAAGCTCTTGCGCAAGATAAAGTCCGGCGTGGCGTTGAGGCAGGGGAGAAAATAAAAATCAGTTCGGCTCGGAGTGATGTAAATACATTTATTCAAAATGTTCACCATTTTCGTGATGAATGTCTTCTTGATAAATCTAGTGCTCCTGTTGAGCACGTGGCAATATTTGATGAAGCTCAGCGCGCATGGGATGTGGAGCAAACTTCTTCTTTCATGCGTCGCAAGAAAAACACGCCAGGTTTTAACCAATCTGAACCCGAATTTCTGATTTCCTGTTTGAATCGCCACGAAGATTGGGCTGTCATTGTTTGTCTTGTTGGTGGCGGTCAGGAAATCAATACTGGTGAGGCTGGCATTGGGGAGTGGATAGATTCGATAAATCGGTCTTTCCCAGACTGGCATATTTATATTTCATCACGCCTAACTGATAGCGAATACAACGCAGAGAAAGTGCTGACTGAGCTTAAAGCGCGGCAACATGTTAACTATCATGACGGGCTTCACCTTGCAGTTTCAATGCGCTCCTTCCGCGCAGAAGATGTGTCGCTTCTAGTTAAACAGATGCTTGACCTTGATGTTGATTCTGCTCAAAAGACTTATGCTAGGGTAAGAGATAAATATCCGATTGTGATCACGCGTGATTTAAACAAGGCAAAGTGGTGGCTGAGAAGACAGGCGCGTGGCTCGGAGCGTTACGGGATGGTTGTTTCATCGCAAGCCGAAAGGCTTAAACCCCATGCGATAGATGTGAAATCGCCTATGGACCCCGTTAACTGGTTTCTAAAAGGCAAGGAAGATGTGCGCTCATCGTTTTATTTGGAGGATGTCGCTACAGAATTTCACGTGCAGGGTTTGGAGCTGGATTGGGCATGTGTAACTTGGGACGCGGATTTCAGATATTGTCGGGATGGTTGGAGCCATCATTCGTTTCGCGGGGATAGGTGGAACAAAATAAATAAGGATGAACGAAAGCAATACTTAAAAAATGCTTATCGGGTTTTATTGACTAGAGCTCGGCAAGGCATGGTGCTTGTAGTGCCAGAAGGCGATGCTGATGACCATACAAGACCTGCTCAGTTTTATGATGGAACATACAGTTATCTGAAAGGGATTGGTTTCCCTGAAATCTAATCAAGTAATCCGGGACAAACAACGATTTCTTGAAGCCTAGAGCCCTTCTTCTGCCATCGCTGCCTTCACTGTCGGGCGTGCGGCGATGCGCTCCATGTAGGCCTGCAGCACAGGTCACGGCGAGAGGTCCACGTTCATGCGCGGCGACCATCTGAGCACGGTGTAGAGGTAGGCATCGGCGACGGTAAAGGTCTTGCCCATCAGATAGTCCTTGCCTTCGAGCGCTTTGGCTGCGATGTTGAGTCGGCCGGCGAGCCGTTCCTTGAAGACGGTCTTGGTGGCTTTGTGCGAAATCCCTCCCAGCCTTTTAACCCCTCCCAACCTCCCTAACCCCCCAGACCCCTTGTCAGGGGGAGAACCAGGGGAGGGGCGAAGGTGAGGTGGGGTTGGTGAAGCGGCTGTGTCGGTTTACTTGATCTGTTCGAGCAGCTGTTTGATCTGCGTGTGTAGATTCGGCAGGCTGGTTTGAATAGTCTTCCATACGATTTCAAGATCAACCTTGAAGTAGCCGTGAGAAAGTGCATTGCGCATTTC
>JBARHM010000517.1:0-2842 GCA_049799235.1 Gallionella sp. | reverse complement strand
GTCTGACGACCATAGCGAGTTGGCCCCACTCCTTCCCATCCCGAACAGGACAGTGAAACGACTCCGCGCCGATGATAGTGTGGATTGCCCATGCGAAAGTAGGTCATCGTCAGACTCCTTGTAAACAACAGACCCGGCCTTGTGCCGGGTTTGTTGTTTGTGGGGTTTGAAAATAGGCCTACTTGAGTTTATGACAACCGCGCCACAGGCGCTTGTTGCGGCGTTGGCTCTCGTACCCGCAGGGTGAACATTCGCTTTTGAATGTTAAGCCCCAACGGGGCGGCCATAGCCAAAGTAGGTCATCGTCAGACTCATTGCCAATAAAAATGCCCAACCTTGTGTTGGGCATTTTTATTGGAAGCAGAAGGAAGCGCTATTTGCAGTCGCGTAACTCAGGAGGAGTGTCGTCGTGGTCGCCATGAGGTTCGTGTTCATAGGCTTTGACAAATATCTCGCGTATATTTTCTTTTGTGAACTGCATTGGGATGTCCATGTTATGGCAGATTGTGTCTTCGCTATAGTAAATAACATTGCGCTCAATGCTGCGCAACATACTGTGGTCGAGACGGAAGCCTTCTTCGGTCAAGGCGTGTTCCAGCCCCTCTAGCGTGTAGTGACCCAAATTGTATGAAACCCTCAAGGCATTTGGCGTGTCGCTGTAATCGACCATGCAGTCGGGTAACCCGGATAAAAGTTGATAGGCGCGATCTATCTGGCCGGGAGGGTCTTGGCTGAATACGATATCGCGCTGTTTTTCCAGTTCAGGCGAATCAGTCATATTGGCGTCGCGGAAACAATATCATTTTCCCTGCAGGATCTGTATTCCCTTGAGGAGGTTTAATGCCTGGTTAAGCTGATAATCGCTCTTTGAGCCGAACTCGGCAGGAGCGGGCCTGGCAGTCTCCACACCATTGCCTTTGGGAGCAGGGAGTTTGCTTTTGACGGCATTGTCAGGTTTGCTGTCAGATGGTTTGTCATTGATCAAGTGCTTGTCCAGATCCGCCTCGCGCAGATGGAACATGGCCTCATCACTTCCGGCGGCAGGATCTTCCACAAGAATGTCAGGCTCGATGCCCTTGGCTTGTATCGAGCGGCCACCGGGAGTGTAATAACGTGCCGTGGTAAGTTTTATCGCAGTATTGTTGCCAAGCGGAAGTATGGTTTGCACCGATCCCTTGCCAAAAGTCTGGGTGCCCATGATTACTGCGCGTTTCTGATCCTGCAATGCCCCGGCAACGATTTCCGAGGCAGAGGCCGAGCCGCCATTCACCAATACGACCATAGGAACACTCTTGACTGCATCCGGTATGTTCTTGAGGTAATCTTCACTACCGTTGCCGCGCAGATAATTCTCCGGGCTTGCGGTCAAACGCATCTTGGCATCCTCGGTGCGTCCTTCGGTATAAACGACGAGTGCATCCTTTTTCAGGAAAGCGGCGGATACTCCTACCGCACCCGTGAGCAGACCGCCCGGATCATTACGCAAATCAAGCACCAGGCCTTTCAAAGAGCCCTTGTTTTGCTTGTACAGCCCCTCGAGTGCGGAAGCGAGATTCTCACCGGTTTTTTCCTGGAACTGGGTGATGCGGATGAATCCGTAACCGGGTTCAATCTGTTTGGATTTTACGCTCTGTACCTTGATGACAGCGCGCGTTAATGTGAAAGTCAGCAATTTTGGTTCATTCTTGCGCGTGATGGTCAGCGTGATCTTGCTGCCCGGTTTTCCGCGCATACGCTTGACCGCATCTTCGAGTGTCATGCCCTTGACCAGCGTATCGTCCAGCTTGATGATCAGGTCTCCGCTCTTGATGCCGGCATTGTAAGCAGGAGTATCCTCTATCGGAGAAACGACTTTCACCAGCCCGTCTTCCATGCCGACCTCGATACCAAGTCCGCCGAATTCGCCGTGTGTACCGACTTGCAGCTCCTTGAACGCGTCAGCATCAAGATAAGCGGAATGCGGATCCAACCCGCTCAGCATGCCGGTGATAGCTTCCGTGATAAGTTTTTTGTCAGTGACTGGCTCAACGTAGTCGCTCTTGATACGACCGAACACCTCGGTGAATGCGCGCAATTCCTCGACAGGAAGGGGTGTTTCAACCGTTTCTTTGTCAGCAATCGCGGCGAAATGAAAGCTGACCGCAACGCCCGCGACCAAACCTAAACAGACCAGACCAGCTTTTTCCAAAAGACGCATAATTACCTCAATGTTGTTTGCCAGCAAGCCACTGTAGCGGGTCGAGCGGTTTGCTCTTATGGCGTAGCTCGAAGTATAAACCGAAATTCTCATTGCCGCCGCTGTTGCCAACTGACGCTATGGTATCGCCGCCGCGCAATATATCCCCCACTTCCTTGTAGAGTGTTTCATTGTTGCCATATAAACTCATATAGCCTTCGCCATGGTCGATGATGAGCAGGTTGCCGAAGCCCCGCAGCCAGTCGGCGAATACCACTTGACCGGCAGCGATCGCTTTGACAGCTTGCCCGCTGGAAGTTCTAAGAAACAGCCCCTTCCATTTAACCGTGCTTTCGGGTCGCGGTGTACCGAACCGATTGGCAATCTCGCCTCTGACCGGCAGGGTCAGCTTGCCCTTGAGTTGATCGAAGGGGCTGCCGTCAAAGCGATTATCCGGCAGGCTATCATTGCGCAACAGCGATTTTGACTTTGGTTGCGCGAGCATTTCGGTGATTTTCTCGACCAGTTGTGCCAGTCGGTTCTCGTCGCGTTGCAAGCGGTTGATCTCGCGGCGTTGCTGGCGAAGTTGCAGTGAAATCTTGCTCAACATCTTTTGCCGGGCACGCTTCTCTTCCTCGAGTGTTTTGTTTTGCACCGCCTGTTCAG
>JBARHM010000516.1:0-2952 GCA_049799235.1 Gallionella sp. | reverse complement strand
ACCCACCCCGTCCCTCCATTATCAGGGAGGGAGCTGGAGAGGTGCCCTCGCCGCCCTGCTCCCCCCCTGACAAGGGGGGACTGGGGGGGGTTAGACAGCGCTTGTGTTCGATGTGATATTCAAATTCGTCGCGGAAATGCCTGAGCATGCCCTGTACCGGCCAGACCGCAGCCTCACCCAATGCGCAGATGGTCCGCCCGGCAATGTTCTCGCCGACACTCAACAGCAAATCCAGATCCTCCTTGCGCCCCTGGCCGTGCTCGATACGATGCACGATGCGATACAGCCAGCCGGTGCCTTCGCGGCACGGCGTGCATTGGCCGCAGGACTCCTCGTAGTAGAAATAGGACAGTCGTTCCAGTGCGCGCACCATGCAGGTAGTTTCGTCCATTATGATCACCGCTCCGGTTCCCAGCATCGAGCCGGCCTTGGAGATTGAATCGTAGTCCATGTTGAGGTCCATCATGATTTCGCCGGGCAACACCGGCATCGACGATCCGCCCGGGATACAGGCTTTCAGCTTGCGCCCGCCGCGCATCCCTCCGGCCAATTCAAGCAGCTTCCTGAATGGCGTTCCCATCGGCACTTCGAAATTGCCCGGATTGTTCACATGCCCGGACACTGAAAACAGTTTGGTCCCGCCATTGTTGGGCTTGCCCAACTCCAGGAATTTCTGCCCGCCGTTATTGATGATGTAGGGAATGCTGGCGAAGGTTTCGGTATTGTTGATGGTGGTCGGCTTGCCATACAGGCCGTAACTCGCAGGGAAAGGCGGTTTGTACCTGGGCTGGCCCTTCTTGCCTTCGATGGATTCCAGCAATGCGGTCTCCTCGCCGCAGATGTATGCGCCATAGCCGAGATGATTGTGCAGATCGAAGCAGAAATCGGTACCCATGATGTTGTCGCCAAGATAACCGGCGGCACGCGCCAGTTCGCAGGCTTCCTCGATGCGCTCGTAGGCCTCGAATATCTCGCCATGCACGTAGTTGTAGCCGGTCTTCACACCCATGGTGTAAGCGGCGATGGCCATGCCTTCGATCAGCAGATGCGGGTTATAGCGCAAGATGTCCCAATCCTTGCACGTTCCCGGCTCGCCCTCGTCGGAATTACAGACGATGTATTTGTCGCCATCGAATTGGCGCGGCATGAAGCTCCACTTCAGCCCGGTCGGGAATCCCGCGCCGCCGCGTCCGCGCAACGCGGAAGCCTTGACCTCCGCGATGATCTCGTCGGTCGACATTTTTTCGGTCAGCACTTTGCGCAAGGCCCGATAACCGCCCACTTTGAGGTAATTCTCCAGCGTCCAGGGCTGATCCAATCCTGCTGTGGTAAAGATGACCGGGCCGCTCATGCCAGTGTTATTCATGATTGGTCCAGATCCGCAAGAATTTTATCGATCTTTTCCGGGGTCAAACGCCCGCAAAGCTTTTTGTTGTCGATGGTAAATAGCGGTGCATCTATACACGCCCCCATGCATTCCCCTTCGCGCAATCCGAATTTTCCATCCTTGGTCACCTCGCCAAAACCGATCCCCAGCTTGGATCCCAGATACGCCACCGTATCCCCGGCCCCGCACAAGGTACAGGACAGATTGGTGCATACGGTGATCGTGTGCCTGCCCATCGGCTTGAGGTTGTACATATGATAGAAGCTAGCCACCTCATAAACCGCAATCTGCGCCATGCCCAGATAGGATGCGATGTCCGTCATATCCTCGGTGGCGATCCAGCCCTTTTCATCCTGCACGAAGCGCAATGCGGCCATCACAGCAGACTGCTTTTGATCCGGCGGATATTTCTTCAGCTCACGGTTGATCCTGGCCTGAACCTGTTCGGATAACATCAAAACACCCTGAAAAATTTGTTTGCGGAAACGTCCATTAGCGGTCCACCTCTCCGAATACGATGTCCTGAGTACCGATGATGGTCACCACGTCCGCAATCATGTGGCCGCGCGACATTTCATCCAGCGCGGCCAGGTGAGCAAATCCAGGCGCGCGGATCTTCATCCGGTAAGGCTTGTTGGCGCCGTCGGAAACCAGGTAGATGCCGAACTCTCCCTTGGGATGTTCGACGGCAGAGTAAACCTCGCCGGCAGGCACGTGCATCCCTTCGGTGAACAACTTGAAATGATGAATCAGTTCCTCCATGTTTTCCTTCATCGATTCGCGCAACGGGGGTGCAAACTTGTGGTTTTGCGACATAACCGGGCCGGGATTTTCGCGCAGCCATGCTATGCATTGCCGGACGATGCGATTGGATTGGCGCATTTCCTCGACCCGAACCAGATAGCGATCATATGAATCGCCTTGCACACCCACCGGGATGTCGAAATTTATGCGGTCATATACTGCATAGGGCTGCTTCTTGCGCAAATCCCACTCGATGCCGGAGCCGCGCAACATCGGGCCGCTGAAACCAAGCGCCAGCGCGCGCTCCGGCGTGACTACCCCGATGCCCACGGTGCGCTGTTTCCAGATACGGTTGTCGGTAAGCAGGGTTTCGTACTCATCCACGCAAGCAGGGAAGCGGCTGGTGAAATCCTCCAGAAAATCAAGCAGCGAACCCTGGCGATTCTCGTTCAGCTTCTTGACCGCCGAGGCGTTGTGGATCTTCGACGCCTGATACTGCGGCATGCTGTCGGGCAGATCGCGGTACACCCCGCCGGGACGATAATAGGATGCATGCAACCGCGCGCCGGAAGCCGCCTCATACGCATCCATCAGGTCCTCGCGCTCGCGGAAGCAATACAGGAACATCGTCATCGCACCGAGATCGATCCCGTGCGCGCCCAGCCACAGCAGGTGATTCAGGATACGGGTGATCTCGTCGAACATCACGCGGATGTATTGCGCACGCAGCGGCACGTCGATACCTGCCAATTTCTCGATCGCCATCACGTACGCATGTTCATTGGACATTATCGAGACGTAATCGAGCCGGTCCATATACG
>JBARHM010000515.1:0-1752 GCA_049799235.1 Gallionella sp. | reverse complement strand
GTACTGCAATCAGGTTTTTGCGCAGGCGCGCAATGATTTGCCCCGCGCTGGCAGTGCGCATTCCAAAAGGCTTGAGCGAGATAAACATCCGACCTGTGTTCGTCGTGGACCCGCCTCCCCCTCCGCCTCCAGTGAAGCCGGTTACATAATCCACATCCGGGTCGGTCTTGATAATATCAACAATGTCCAGAAGTTTTCCCTTCATGGCCTGAAACGAGGTGTCCTGCGCCGCCTGGATGTTTCCGGAGATTCTGCCCGTATCCTGCTCCGGGAAGAACCCCTTGGGTACGCGAATGAACAGGACCACATTGGTCGCAATGGTGATCGCGATCAGGAGCAGCATGAACCGGGAGTGCCCGAGGGCCCAGCGAAGGCTTGTTTCATAGTGGCCATGCATCCAGTTAAAGGACCGTTCGCTCATGCGGAACAGAATGCCGTGAGTTCGTTTATTATCCGGTCTCAGGATCGTGGCGCACATCATGGGCGTCAAGGTGAGTGATACGAGGAGCGAAACCATGATTGCGGCCGAGAGCGTCACGGCGAATTCGCGAAAGAGCCTGCCCACCATGCCGCCCATCAGGAGGATCGGGATGAACACGGCAACGAGCGAGACGCTCATGGACAGTACCGTGAAGGCGATCTCTTTGGTGCCGGACAGCGCTGCCTGAAAAGGAGATTCCCCTTTTTCCCGGTAGCGGGTTATGTTCTCGAGAACGACGATGGCGTCGTCGACCACGAACCCCGTTGCGATCGTCAGTGCCATAAGCGAAAGATTGTCGAGCGAGTAGCCGCAGAGGTACATCACGCCGAACGTGCCGATGATCGACACCGCGACCGCGACTGCGGGAATGATCGTGGCGCGCACGTTCCGCAGGAACCAGAACACCACCAGGATCACGAGCACACCCGAGGCCATGAGCGTCCACTCGACGTCATGCAGGGACCCGCGGATCGACGGGCTGCGGTCGAGCACGATCGACACGCTGACGGCCCCGGGCAGGGCCGCTTCAAGCTGCGGCAGAAGCTCCCGTACATTGTCCACGGTCTCGATGATATTCGCGCCCGGTTGGCGGAAAACGATGACCATGACCGCCGGCTTACCGTTCACGAACCCTGCAGCGCGCAGGTCCTCTACCGAATCCTGCTCGTCCGCCACATCCCGGAGCCGTACCACGCCTCCGGCGTGGTACGCAATGACCAGCGGCAGATACTGCCCGGCCTTGCTCAGCTGGTCGTTTGTCCTGATCTCCCATGTTTTGTCGCCAAAGGCCAGTTGTCCCTTGGGCCGGTTGACATTGGTAGATGCAAGCACACCGCGCACGTCTTCGAGGCTGATGCCGTATTTCGAGAGCGCCAGCGGGTTCAGGTCAATGCGTACAGCGGGGAGAGAACTTCCTCCCACGAACACCTGTCCCACTCCTTTTACCTGGGAAAGTTTTTGCTGGAGAATGGTTGAAGCCACATCATACATCTGCGATGTGGTCATGGACTCAGAGGTGAGCCCAAGGATGAGAATGGGGGCATCCGAGGGGTTGACCTTGCGGTACGTGGGATTTGCCGGGAGGTTCGCAGGCAGGAATCCTCTCGCCGCATTGATCGCAGCCTGGACGTCCCGCGCGGCCCCGTCGATGTCCCGGTTCAGGTCAAACTGGAGAGTAATGCTCGTCGATCCCCGGTAGCTCGTGGACGTCATTTCGACGACCCCGGCGATGCGGCCGAACTGGCGTTCCAGCGGCGCCGCGACCGACGTGG
>JBARHM010000514.1:0-6105 GCA_049799235.1 Gallionella sp. | reverse complement strand
TCGGCGTGCTGCTGGCTGACTGGCTGTAATGAACTGAGGGTATTTTTTGTGCCAAGACTTGGGAGTGTAAATATTCCAAAGCGCTCCAGGCAGGAGCAAAACAAATATCTGCTACAGGCTGGTTTCGCTCACATCTTCAGAAGAACAAAACCGCGCTGCCAAGAAAAATCCAGCGGCTTACAATTGGCTTTCTGGCACAAAGATTGACAGGAATCCTGCACTAAAGCGTTTCCAGAATCCGGTTTCAGGTTCGTGATCAAATCGGATTTCCTTGCCATTCTCCAGGGTCACCCACTGCAAATCACGCTTGTCATTCAGTATTACCCGATATCCCTTTTGTATCGCCCGCTGTTCAAAACCCTCTGCAAGCATTTGTGCATATTTCGGACTTTCGAAGAACACACCCAATTCAGTATTCAAAGCTACTGAACGACCATCCAGATTGAAGGAGCCGATAAACAGATAACGTCGATCAAAGCCAAAGAACTTCCCATGGAGACTGGCACGCGAAGAGCCCACCCAATAGTCTTCTGTCTTGGCATTCTCTTCCGGACCCTCTTTTACGCCCTTGAATTCATAAAGCTCCACCCCGCCCTTGATCAAGTCCTCCCGATAACGCATGTAACCGGCGTGCACCAGCGATACATCGCTGGCCCCCAAAGAGTTGGTCATGATACGAACCGTCTTGCCGCTTTGCACCAGGCCAACCAGGTATTTGGTGAAATTACTCCCCGGCACGAAATAAGGCGACACGATAATCAACTCGCTTTCCGCGTTATCCATCGCCTCTTTCAGGGTAGGTGCCAGGTGCGTCCCTTTTTTCACCTCCTTTGCTTCTACCTTGCTTGGCTGATCATAGACCAGCTTCCAGCTTCCCCAGGAATAGTCGAACTCTGCGACACCGGGTAACTTGGCCATCTTGAGTGCGCGCAATGCGTCTGCATAAGCGGAAGATTTGGATGCCTCAAGAAACGCATCCGATTGCTGCCTGAAAGCTGCAATCTGACTGTCTTGAACGGGTTTCTCTTGTTTGAATACCGACAACGGATAAGCCCACTTGCTGTTCCAGTAAAGATCGAATTGTTCAGAAACTTCGCTCACAACCGGACCGATCGCCAACACATCCATATCACTGAACCCCACCTCTTCTTCCGCGTCAAAATATTCATCGCCAATATTACGGCCACCAAAAATTGTCGCCTGATTATCTGCAGTGAGCGTCTTGATATGCATGCGGCGATTTATCCGGCTGGTATCAGTCAGGTAATCACCACCACGACGATTTCGATTGGCAAAGGGGTTGAACAAGCGTATTTCTATGTTGGGATGGGCATCGACGATATGCAACATCTCATCCTTGCCCGCAGTATCAAGGTCATCCAACAACAGCCTGACCCGAACGCCACGATCGGCGGCATGCAGCAGCTGGTTATACAATACCTTGCCTGTCAGATCGTCATGCCAGATGTAATATTGAATATCGATGGTCTTCTCGGCGCTTTTCACCAGGAAATAGCGTGCTGCAAACGCATTGGCTCCTTCTGACAATGCATGGAACCCTGACAAGCCGGGGTGTTTTGCCACCGCAGGTTCAATATCCCGTCCCAGACGCGTATCGGAAGTCTCTCCAACGAAATAGGATTGGGGACGCTCAATATCTGTTGGCAATGATGCACAACCGCCAATAAACAAAAGCCACATGACGCTTGCCATTGCGAGAAATTGTTGATCCCGTCTCAACATCGCACCTGGAACGATTTCACTATGTTCCTGCATATTCTTGCTTGCTATTGATTAAGACGTCATAGAAGAACTGCTTGGACCAGAGCATTCCGGCCAGAGCCTGACGCATGACGCCGACCTCCGTTGATGAGGCGCCTGACCATGTTGGCACCCATTCTTCCAACACCAATCATTCCGATTTTCCATGACAGACTTCTTTATCAAAAGATAATTGTTAGATCACTTCAGCTCGATTCACTACCCGGTCCCCGGCGATATGCGGCCGGTTCACGACCCCTTCTTTGATTTTCGGTAGCGACGGATCAGATGGTTTGTCGAGCTGTCATGCCCGAGAACGGGCTCCGTCTTGCTCTCCAGTTCCGGGATGATGTGTTGCGCCAGCACTTTCCCCAATTCCACGCCCCACTGGTCGAAGCAGTTGATATTCCAGATCACACCCTGGGTAAAGACAGAGTGCTCGTAGAGGGCGACCAACTTGCCCAGGGTTTCCGGCGTGAGCCGCTCGGCGACGATGGTGTTGGATGGGCGATTGCCCTCGAACACCCGGTGCGGGACGAGCCAGTCGGAGGTGCCTTCGTCCTTCACTTGTTCGGGGGTCTTGCCGAAGGCCAGCGCTTCGGATTGGGCGAAGGCGTTCGCCAGCAGTATGTCGTGGTGCCGGCCAAGCGGCTTGAGCGCCTCGACGAAGGCGATGAAGTCACACGGGATAAGGTTGGTTCCCTGATGGATCAACTGGTAGAAGGAATGCTGTCCGTTGGTCCCCGGCTCACCCCAGTAGATGGGGCCGGTCGGGTAGTCCACTTCGGCGCCGTCGAGCGTAACGCGTTTGCCGGTGCTCTCCATCGTCAACTGCTGCAGATAGGCCGGAAATCGTTTCAGGTATTGTTCATACGGCAGCACGGCGATGGTCTGTGCGCCGAAGAAGTCGGCGTACCAAACCGTCAGCAGGCCCATCAGCACCGGCAGGTTTTTTTCGAACGGGGCGGTGCGGAAGTGTTCGTCCATCTGGTGAAAACCGTCGAGCAATGCACGGAAATTGTCCGGGCCGATCGCCAGCATGGTCGAAAGGCCGATGGCCGAGCCCATCGAATACCGCCCGCCGACCCAGTCCCAGAAGCTGAACATGTTGGCCGTGTCGATGCCGAACTCGGACACCTTCGCGGCATTGGTCGAGACCGCGACGAAATGTTTTGCCACGGCCTTGACATCATTGCCGAAGGCGCGCAGCAACCAGTCTCGCGCGCTTTGGGCGTTGGTCATCGTCTCCAGCGTCGTAAAGGTCTTGGAGGAGACGATGAACAGCGTTTCCGCGGGATCGAGGTCGAGGGTCGCTTCGACGAAGTCGGTGCCGTCGATGTTGGAAACGAAACGGAAGGTCATCGTCCGTTCGCTGTAATGTTTGAGCGCTTCGTAGGCCATCACCGGCCCGAGGTCGGAACCGCCGATACCGATGTTGACGACGTTGCGGATGCGTTTGCCTGTATGGCCCTTCCAGGCGCCGCTACGGACCCGCTCGGAAAATTCTGCCATCCTGTCGAGCACGGCGTGTATCTTGGGCACTGCGTTCTCGCCGTCAACGACGATGGACGCCGTACGCGGCGCGCGCAGCGCCACGTGCAGGACTGCGCGATCTTCCGTGATATTGATCTTGTCGCCGCGGAACATCGCGTCGATGCGCTGGCGCAGCCCGCATTCCCCCGCCAGTTGCAGCAGTAGCTTGAGGGTGACGTCCGTGATGCGATTCTTCGAGTAGTCGAGAAAGACGCCCGCAGCCTCGACCGTCATACGCTCGCCACGCTTGGGATCATCCGCGAACAGCTTGCGCAGATGAATGCCCCGGACCTGCCCATGGTGAGTAACAAGGGCCTTCCAAGCCGGTCGTGCCGTCAGAGATGTGTTCGTGTTTTTCATTTGCGATTTCCTTTGGTCTTGCTCTCCGCCAAGCAAACGCACTGGTGGGCAGTGCGCTGTTGGAGTGCCGTTATCCACGATGTACGATCGTTGCGGTACCGCAGCGTCGACAAGGGATGCAGCGCGGCCACAACCACTGCACGACTTGTATTTGGGGTCATAATTTATTTCCCATTCCTTGTATTAACGAACCTGTCTGCCTGTTGTCCGGTTCCATTCTGCCAACATGAGTCATAGGACAAGCCCCCCGGAATGAGAAGAAGTATCGCAATTCCCGAAGCGAAACTTCACTGTACACGATGACTGTTTTCACCGCTTCCTCCTTATGCTTCGCATTGTGCGTTATTTATTGTTACTTCAGTAACTCGAACACGGAACCCGCGCATATGAGTCCCCTGGACAAGCCGCTTTCCCGCCACGACGGGCCTGCCCTCGCATTTCCAGCAGTGAGGCTTCAAGCAGGGCACCGTGGGATTCGATTATAGCTTTCACTATACGGCGAGATGTCAAGGCAAAATGCAAATTTCTATCGCCACGGCGAGAGGCCTGATAAACTACGACATGCGCATCAATCACGCCAGTATCGGTGCGGTAATCAGCGGCTGGCTCCGACAACTTGCCAACCTGCGGAATAAAAAAGGACATCATCATGACTGATAAATCTCACGACCCGGGCGTCATACATGCGCTGGTGGAGCGTCTTAATACCCAGCGGCTGCCGCGCGCGTTGGAATTAAAGAAAAGGGTCGATGCGGGCAAAACGCTCGGCGAATACGATATGCATTTTCTTGAAGGTGTATTTCGCGACACCGAGACAATCAAGCCTCTTGTAGATCGGCATCCCGAATATCAGCAGCTGGTGGCGAACATCATCAAGCTTTACAAGGAAATCCTCGACAAGGCCATGGAGAACGAAAAGAAGAAGTGATTTCGTTCGTATTGATCACAGGGAACGTTCCGCCGCGGAAATGAAATGTTCCCGTCGTGGCAACTCGCCGGGCGCCAGCGATACGAGGAGCAGCGCAAGACTGGCGCCGCGCGCATTGTGAAGTTCCTGCAGGGAAATCCGCTGAGCCGGAACATCCCGCGCATCGCGCCGGATGTTCATGTTGTCCAGATGAATGACAAAATCCTCGGCCCAGAGTTGCTGTTCAGCATGGCCCAGCACGTCGGCGACGATATCCAAACGTTGCTGCAACGCGCCGCTATCCGTGCCCAGTTTCTTTAGTGCTGTCTCTATGTCCTGCAATTCGGCGAGCAACGCGGCATGTTCAGGCGGTGCACCGCCGGTTGCCTCGAAGCTCCAGCCACCGCGCTTCAGCACACTTAACTTGTGGCGCAGCAGATCGCGCTGGCGCGCGAGGTCAGCGCGTTCGCCATGCATGTCGGCCATGCGCGCCAGCGCCAGAGTCAGCAGGTGATCGAAGGCCCGCCGCTTGAGCTGACGGCGCGTGTCCGCCTCATTTGTCGTGACTTCGATAAGGCGATCATTGCGAAAACTGACCGAGACCTGCGCCACATCGCGGCGCAACATGTCTCCGGCCAGTTCCATGCCCAGAACATTCTTCTCGACACGCTCTGCCAACAACAGTGCGACAACACGTTCGGCACCATTGCCGGAACCGCCGCGAAATTCATTGAGCGCGACATCGTTGCCGAACACTTCCTGCATCCGTTCGGCCGAGGCGAACAGCGCTTTGAGGCGCGGGTCGGCATTGTAGTCGCGGCGTCCGGCCGGCAGCGGCGCGGGAATAGCGTCTACCAGTGCAACCGCATGATCGATGGCATGGATGACGGATGGGCGCAAACTTTTTTTATACCCGAACAGGGCCCGCAACCGCGAATCGGTACCGTCCACGGCGCGTTCGATCGCGGCTGCTATCAGTGATTCGGGATAACGTCCTTGCTGCTCCCCGCCACCGAAGATGGTTTGAAAGAGTTTCAGCATCTATGGGTACACCTATGCGTCATCTAGCCTAATTTTCGGGATTGAAGATATCTGGCGACCGCCGTTTGCACGTTGAAGAACATTCGTTGCTTACCCAGGACCTCGCCCAGACGGGCATGTTTCACTACCTCCAGCACTGTAGGATTAAGTGCCGCCAACCACAACTCAATGCCGTCGGCACGCAGTTTATCCTCGGCTTCGGTGAGCATCTTGAGCGCTGTATATTCGATATCGAACAAGGCGCTGCAGTCGATCAACACCACTGACGGCTTCTCTTGCTCGATCAGCGGCCACATCTTGTCCCCGATTTGTTGGGCGTTGGCAAAGAAGGCTCGTCCTTCGGTTCGCAATATCAGCAAACCGGGCCAGCTCTCGTCGTCCGGGTGCTCGCCCGAGCGCGCCCGGAACACATCGGTGCCGCGCTTGCGGCCCAGCGCGTAGACCGGCGGGCTGTACGGCTGTTGCGCCAGTGCCAGCACCGATACGATCACGGCGACCAGTAT
>JBARHM010000513.1:0-2867 GCA_049799235.1 Gallionella sp. | reverse complement strand
CAGCGAAGGCAACGCGCTGCTGGCTGAAGTCAGCCAGACGCTAGTGCTGATGGATTGCGGCTTCGGCTTGCAGGACACCATCTCGCGTCTGGCAAGGCTCGGCGTTTCTCCCGAACAATTGAGCGGTATCGTCGTGACCCACGAGCACGGCGATCACATCGGCGGTGTGGCCCGGCTGGCGCGCAAATTCGACCTCCCCGTCTGGCTCACCCACGGCACACTGCGGAGCCAGCCGAAAGCCTTCACCGGGATCGCGCGACTTCATGAGATCGATTCGCACCGGGCATTCGCTATCGGTGACATCGAAATCATCCCTTATCCCGTTCCCCATGATGCTGCCGAGCCGGTGCAATTCGTTTTCAGCGACGGCGCGCGGCGGCTGGGAGTATTGACCGATACCGGATGCAGCACGGCGCATATCGAACAGACGCTGAACGGTTGCCATGCACTCGTGCTGGAGTGCAATCACGACAGCGAC
Organism: Gallionella sp.; assembly: GCA_049799235.1. Classification (GTDB taxonomy): domain Bacteria; phylum Pseudomonadota; class Gammaproteobacteria; order Burkholderiales; family Gallionellaceae; genus Gallionella. The sequence goes on along the minus strand of JBARHM010000513.1, from coordinate 2,389 downwards.
ATGCTGATGAAGGGCGACTATCCATATACCCTGAAGCAGCGCGTGGGCGGACGTTTCGGGCATCTGAACAACCAAGAGGCTGCAGGTATCCTGGCCAGGCTGGATGTGGGCAACCTGCAGCATTTGATTGCTGCGCATCTCAGCCGCAAAAACAATACACCCGAGCTTGCGGTGCTGGCTTTGTGCAGTGTGCTCGATTGCGAAGAAAGCTGGGTGGGCGTGGCGACGCAGGAAGAAGGATTCTTCTGGCGGGAGATCGCCTGAACGGCGCAGAAATCAATCGGGATATTGCATTTGCCCGGTATATTTGGAAGGTAATCATGAACAAGTCGCATTTATTTGAATTTTTTCTGGTGTTAATCGTATTGCTATGGGTGGCCCCTTGCAGTTATGCCGGCAGTGATCGCTTGATAATGTCCATGTCGGCGCAGCGCATGGACCAGGAAGACCTTGTCTATGTGCGATTTCTCGGTCCGGATGGTGCCGCACTGGAAAGCAATGTACTAAGTCGAATGGTGATCCGTGTACAGGATTGCAGTTCGGGAAGCATCCTTAAAATCATCGATGATTACAAAATCGGGTATGCACCCAAGAACATGCTGGTGGGTATCTATCTGTATCCACAGGCATGGAAAAACAAGACTCTTTGTTTCAGTATTCCGAGCATCGGCAAGATCGAGCAGGGTTTGAACCCCTCAGCCAATAATGGCCGTACTTTTCAATTCAAGGTTGTTCCATAACGGGGCCTCATTTGTCTGGTCGAGCACACCTGGCCTGGAACCAGTTACGGCGTGCTAATCCACCGTTAAGGCACCAATTGTAGATAGCGCGACTGATTTCCAGTGGCGGACTTTTATTGCTACAGACCCAGCGTCGCGGAGGATATCCCCTGACGGGATGCTGTCCACATTTCCATGAAGCGCGACTGCAAGACGCGTGCAGTTCCCGGATCGTTGATTCCGAAGATGCCGCGTGGATCGTCGAAATGGAAACGGCGGACAAAATGCGAGTCATCGGCGACGGCGAACGGTTCGGTGATATTCTGCATGTGTTTCGGTGTCTGATAGATGAACATGCTGGCGCCGAATTGGCGCAGCAACATCATCATGCGCGGACACTGCGTGGACAGCCAGCGCGTGTCGTGCGTCAGCACGAACAAACGATGAGCGGGGCTGGCGAGCAAAAAATTCCGTAACGTCAAATAGCGCGCCTCGGAGTTAAAGCCCATGCCATCATAGTTCTTCTCGAACAGATACAGGTTGTGCTCAGCGAGTTTGCACAGCTTGTCCAGCGCGTCTGAGTAATCATTGATGCCGTCCAGCCTGGTATGTTGAATTGCCTCTTTGTTCATGATCTGCTCCTTGCTTGGATCGGGATAATATATCCGTCCAGATACCACTGGTAAAGCAAGCTGGTCGATTCGGCAGAGACTTCCGGAAGCGAGGACAATTCGCGTTCATCTGCCAGAGCGCGGATTACGGGATAATCTTGCCTGACCAGCCGGTGTGCATCGCCGTTCATGAAGGCCCATCCTGCGTGACAAAGCATCTGGCTCTTCAAGTCGAGCATCAAACCATGCTTCATTGTGGATTGCCGGAACCTGGCCGCGCTCAATGCAGGTTTGGGTCCTTCAAAAAATATATGCGGCTTGGGTTCGCTCAAATAACAACCCAGGAAATTCGCGATGTCTTCCCCGTCCCAGCGCACTCGCTTGATGACTTGCTCCACCTGATACAGCATGGCCGCGCTGATCTCCGAGGGGTGCTTCTGTGTTTTCAGATCCGGGTCTGCAAACATGCCGTCGATCTCGATGCGGTCCTGAAGGTACACCAGGAATTGCTCCGCCAGTTCCTGATAGGCAGGGGTGCGGAAACCGATGGAATATGTCATGCATTCGTCTTCGGCGATGCCGTTGTGCGCGCAATGCGGTGGCAGGTACAACATGTCGCCCGGCTCCAGAATCCATTCCTGTTCTGCGTGAAAGTCTTTCAGGATCCTCAAGGGCGCGCCTTCAATCAGCGCGCGGTCTGTCTGGGTGGAGATCTGCCAGCGGCGATGCCCGGTGCCCTGCAGCAAAAATACGTCGTAGGAATCGAAGTGCGGGCCGACTCCGCCGTCCTTGACTGCATAGCTCACCATCAGATCGTCCATGCGGGCGTGGGGTATGAAATCGAAATGCTTCAGCAGTTCGGCGGCTTCTGGGAGATGGTGGTTGACTCCCTGCACCAGCACGGTCCACTTTTTTTTGCCGGGATTGGCGAAATTAACAGCAGTGAAAGGGGAATGGCGCAGTTCGAACCTGCCGCGCTGCTGGGTCACCAGGCGCGCCTGCACGTCTTCTTCACAAGCCAGATCCAGCAACTGTCGCGGTCCGAGCAGGCCGGTGAAT
>JBARHM010000512.1:0-3992 GCA_049799235.1 Gallionella sp. | reverse complement strand
TCTCTATGCTGAGTAGTAGTGGTTTTATCCAGGAGTTGTATTGTTGCGGTGGCAGGCTCTTTTCGAACGAGCGGAGGCATGAATCCCAGAAAGATATGTCCTGCATGGTTGCTTTGGGGAGAGAATTAGACTAACAGCTGTAATTATTGTCACATTCTACTGCGCAAACCCAAACTTATCCACAGGCAAATAATATAAAATATACTTGACACTGTTGCTTTGACGCTTTGTAATAGCGCGCTTTACGAATTACCGGGGATCAAAACATGAAACGCACTTATCAACCATCAGTAACCAAAAGAAAACGCACACATGGATTTTTGGTGCGCATGAAAACACGTGGAGGCCGCGCCGTTATTAGGGCCCGTCGGGCCAGAGGCCGTGCAAGACTCGCTGTTTAACACAACTAATTCGTCTGAATTTACTGCTGCTCATCGATTATTGCGCTCAGATGGATTCGACCATGTTGTTCAAGCAGAAAATGTTACTAATACACTCTATAAGATCTTCTTTGTGCACAATGGCACGAAAAACGCCAGGCTCGGAATAATTGCTAGCAAAAGAATTCTTTCCGGGGCTGTACAGAGAAATCGTGTCAAGAGACTGATTAGAGAAGCTTTTCGCCAACACAGTATCAAGTTTAAACTGATCGATTTGGTTGTAATGGTGAAAGGCGTTGATACACTAGCTTCGCAAAGCAAAGATTTGAATACGCTATTCAGTCGAATAGAAGAAAAATGCGCAAGCTTGTAATCAAGCTTATCAAAGGCTATCAGTATCTGATTAGTCCTCTTAGCCCACCGGTGTGCAGATTCACCCCTAGCTGTTCAGAGTATGCCAGCCAAGTCCTGGCTAAACACGGTGTAATAAAGGGGGCTTGGCTCAGTATCTGGAGATTGCTGCGTTGCAACCCTTGGAACCCCGGCGGGTATGATCCCGCACCCTAACCTTTAGGTTGGCTTCGATAATGGATTTACAAAGACTTTTTTTGTTTTTGATTTTTTCCTTTTCCCTTGTGTTGGTTTGGGATGGGTGGCAACGATATCAGCATCCGGAACAGTATGCTCAGCAAAGCGAAGCAAACAACAAGGGTTTGCCAACTCCGCAGACAGCACTTCCAGCACTTCCTGCCAGTACCGCACAAGTCGCAACCTCTGTATCGGCGCAAGGAACAATAGCCCAACAGTCTATCGGTCGCCCTGCAGGAAAAATAATATACGTCAAGACCGACATTCTAGAAGTGGAGATCAGCACCATCGGTGGCGATATAATTCGCCTTGCGATGCTTAAGCAACCTGATGCAGAGGATAAGAGCAAGCCTCTTGTGTTGTTTCAACACGGTGAAGGTACACATAATTATTTGGCCCAAACCGGACTGCTTGGGTCGGGGCTACCGAACCACAACTCACAGTTCGCTTCTGAACATGACCGATACGAACTTACAGGTAATGCCGATCAGATCCAGGTACGACTGAAAGCGGCGGATAACTCATTGCTGAGGACCACCAAGGTAGTAACTTTCCATAAAAGTAGCTATGTGATCGATATCTCATATGAGATGGAAAATACCGGCAAACAAGCGGTGTTGGCTAGCGGCTATTTTCAGTTGGTTCGGGACAGCCTGCCGCCAAAGGGTAGCATGAAGTTTTTGCCTACCTATACCGGCGCTGCAGTCTATACGGACAAGGAAAAGTTTCAAAAAGTCCAGTTCGCTGAGATTGAAAAGGGCAAAACTGAATATCCCAAACAAGCCGATGACGGCTGGATAGGGATATTGCAGCATTATTTTGTTTCGGCTTGGTTACCCAAGGAAAAAACCAGTCGCGAGTACTTTACGCGCAAGCTGGAAGGGGACTCATATTCTGTTGGAGTGCTCCTGCCGGCGATTACTATCAATCCAGGGCAGATAGCAATTGAGGGCACTTCCCTTTATGCCGGTCCGGCCCGAACCAATCTTGACAAGATCGCCCCTGGCTTGGGCTTGACGGTCGATTATGGTTGGCTGACCATCATATCCACCCCATTGTTCTGGGTCATGTCACTATTTCATGGCTGGATGGGCAACTGGGGCGTTTCCATCATATTGCTGACCATACTGATAAAGATGTTGTTTTTCCCGCTTTCGGCAGCCAGTTATCGCTCCATGGCGAAAATGCGCTTGGTTGCGCCCAAACTGGAGAAAATAAAGCAGCAATACGCTGAAGATCGCGAGCAGTTGAATCGCGCTATGATGGACTTGTACAAGTCAGAAAAGATCAACCCACTGGGTGGGTGTTTACCGGTATTGGTTCAAATTCCGGTGTTTATTGCATTGTATTGGGCCATTCTGGCCAGCGTAGAATTGCGATATGCGCCATTTTTTGGCTGGATAACCGATTTGTCTGCACCTGATCCTTATTACATCCTGCCGGTTATCATGGGAGCGAGCATGATTATCCAGATGCGCCTAAACCCGAAGCCGCCGGATCCTATACAGGCCAAGGTAATGCAAATCATGCCGATCGCGTTCAGTGTGATGTTCTTCTTTTTCCCCGCAGGCCTGGTGTTGTATTCCATCGTGAACAACGTCCTGTCCATCGCTCAGCAGTGGTTCATCACTCGGGCCGCAGAGGCAGAGAACAAAGGTGTCGTTGCCAAACGTTGATATCATCGCAGCCGTCGCCTCTGCGCAAGGGCGAGGTGGTGTGGGGGTGGTCCGGGTTTCAGGGAGTGACATCGAGGCGCTGATTCGCAAGATTCTCGGCAAGCTTCCCGCGGCACGGCACGCCCTTTACGGCAACTTTCTGGACGAGAGTGGCGATATCATCGATCAGGGTATCGCCTTGTATTTTCCTGCTCCACATTCATACACCGGCGAAAATGTGCTTGAGTTGCAAGGTCATGGCGGGTCCGCAGTGCTGCAAATGTTATTGCAGCGCTGTCTCGATCTGGGGGCGCGACTGGCGCTACCCGGAGAATTCACGCGTCGGGCATTTCTGAATGGCAAGCTCGATTTGGCCCAGGCGGAAAGTGTCGCCGACCTGATCGAAGCAAATAGTAAAGAGGCCGCGCGCAGCGCGATGCGCTCTCTGTGCGGAGAATTCTCAAACACTGTTCACAGATTGGTCAATGAACTGATCCATCTGCGCATGCTGGTTGAGGCAATGCTGGATTTTCCCGAGGAAGAAGCGGCAGCCGAAGATATAGAGCGACGGGAAACCCTGCTCGGCAATCTGCAGTTATATCTGAAACAGACGCTGGAAACCGCTAAGCAGGGCAGCCTGCTCCGCGAAGGCGCACAGGTGGCCATCGCCGGTCAGCCGAATGTCGGCAAGTCCAGCTTGTTGAACAGGCTGGCTGGTGAAGAGCTGGCTTTGGTCAGTACCGTTCCTGGCACCACTCGCGATGTCATCCGCCAGGCGATACAGATTCACGGCGTACCATTGCATATCATGGACACGGCTGGATTGCGCGATTCCCGCGATGAGATAGAGAACATGGGCATCGCACTTACCCGCCAGACTTTGCGCCGTGCCGATTTGATCCTGCTGTTATTGGATGCAAGCCAGGGGATGACGGTACAGGATGAGGCGATATTCAAAGATCTGCCCGCGGATATACCCCGGCTGCTGGTGCTGAACAAGTCCGACCTCTTGCAGGGAAAAACTCCGGATTTGCAGGACGAGAGGAAAGCTGTGCTGGTGTCGGCCAAAACAGGCGAGGGCATCGAAGAGTTGCGCGATAGATTGCTTCAGGCGGTGGGTTGGCGTGACCAAGAGGGCGGCGTATTCATCGCTCGGGAACGTCATTTGCTTTCATTGACCCAAGCACAAACCCATCTCGAGCAGGCGCGTGCAGTGTTGATCCAGGCGGAATTGTTCGCGGAAGAGTTGCGCCTGGCGCAGCGTGCTCTGAACGAAGTCACCGGGGAATTCACCCCAGACGACTTGTTGGGGGAGATCTTCAGCCGTTTCTGCATCGGAAAATAGCCGGAATTGTTTCACGTGAAACAA
>JBARHM010000511.1:0-6428 GCA_049799235.1 Gallionella sp. | reverse complement strand
TTACTGGAGCTCACCTGCCAGACCGTCGCGCAATCGATTCAACAATACTGCATTGGCGCGAAGGAAATCTATGTTTGCGGCGGCGGTGCGCACAACCAAACCTTGCGCAACCGCTTCGCAGCCCTGCTGACAGATTGCAGCATAGAGTCAACCAACACGATTGGCATCGACAGCGACTACATGGAAGCCATCGCCTTCGCCTGGATAGCCCAACAAACCATGCATGGCAAACCTGCCAACCTGCCACAGGTCACCGGCGCTAAACATTCCTGTATACTGGGCGCGATTTATCCAAATCCGTGACGCGCCAATCTCCAACTTTTTGCTGCTAGCCGAGATTATCAGGGAAACCAAATCCAAAAAACTACTGAACGCAATACGCCCAGTACTTCCAATCAAAAAATACTGCTATGCTGAAAACGACGAACCGCAACCGCAAGTAGTCGTTGCATTCGGGTTCTTGATGACGAACTGAGCACCCTCCAAGCCTTCCTGATAATCGATTTCCGCGCCGACCAGATACTGGAAGCTCATCGGATCGATCAACAGTTGCACGCCATTCTTGTTCAGAACGGTGTCGTCCTCGTTGGTAACTTCGTCGAAAGTGAAACCATACTGAAATCCGGAACATCCGCCACCGCTGACGAACACCCGCAGTTTCAGGTCGGCGTTGCCTTCCTCAATGATCAACTCCCTTACTTTATTGGCCGCGCTGTCGGTGAACAACAGCGGGTCTTGCACTTCGGTCATTGCATTCATTCTGATCTCCTTAAATATTTAATCACCGCTGCCAGTGTTCGGCTTGAACGCCAGTACTTTTTCCTCTGCTTCTGGACTATCATGGAACAGTCGTCCATCAACGATTGCACCCAGTTGGATTTCCATGGTCTTGTAATGTACATCGCCTGTGACCTTGGCTTTGCTCTGTAGTTCCAGATAATCGCTGGCGGACACCGAGCCGTTGATGGAGCCGTTGATCACCAGATGCGTGACACTGACTTCACCGTTGACCCGCGCATGCTCACTCAATACAAGCGTACTCGGCTTGTCTGGCGTAGCGATGACGTTGCCGTTCACCTGCCCGTCTATGCGCAATCCTCCGCTGAAATTCAGGTCGCCCCCGATGATCGTATTGGCGCCAATCAGCGAATCGATCTGGGTTTGAGGTTTGTTGGGTTTCTTGCTGAACATCTTTTTCTCCTTGCTTATGATGGACTCACGCTTTGCCTCACTTTTGGCTCACTCGCGCCTTGTTCGAATATGCGCACTTGCACGCTTTCCAATTCCGCATCGGGTGGCAGCTGGATGCTTTGCTCAATACGTTGATAATACTTGAAACTGAGCTGGAATTGGGCATTCCCCGATGCTTCTTGTGGGAATACATGAGTTGTGACCACCCCATTTTCCGTTACAGTAGCCACCAGTTGAAAACTTCCGCTGAATTTTTTGGCACGCTGTCCGCTCTGCACCAGCAACATGCGAAGATGGTATTCGCCGGGCATTTTATCCCGTTCCAGTTTCAGGCGATGCACTCCCAATTCACCTTCCTTGCCCCGCGTAGCGGTAAGGTTCTGGAAAAATACCAGATCCTCCTGAAGGCGAGTGTTCTCATCAGACAGGTTTTTGAGTTGGTTCAATGTTTCGCGGTTGCTGGCTTGCTCGATCTGGATTTGCCGTTCACTTTTCGCGACCTGGTCACTCAATTGCGCATTCTCCGCCTGCAGTTTGGCTACCTGATCGCGCAATCTGGCCAGTTCCTCCTCGGTTTGACCGCGGTGGAATCCCGCAAACTCCAGCCCGCTGTCATATGCCCACCAAGCCAGGAAGATCGCGGCCAGCACGAATGGCAACATCATCCCCCAGCGCAAATACCAGGCGAAATGTGGTCGCACAGTCATCTGCGGTGCTGAAATACTGAACCTGCGTTCTACACCTCGCCACATCTTTGGATAAACTCCTTGTTAAGTCTTAAGGTAATAAAGCAACATTGTTCAATGCGGCATGCTCCGCCAGCCCGAACATGATGTTCATATTCTGCACCGCCTGACCTGCCGCGCCCTTGACCAGATTGTCGATCACCGATAACACCACCACAGTATCGCCTCCTTGCGGACGGTGCACCGCGATGCGGCAATAATTCGCACCGCGCACACTGCGCGTGTCGGGTAAACTGCCGGCAGGCATCACATCCACGAAAAGCTCGCTGGCATAACGCTGCTCGAACAATGCCTGCAAGTCAACCTCGCGTGTCAGCCTGCCATACAGCGTTGCATAGATGCCGCGGATCATCGGGGTGAGATGCGGCACGAATGTCAACCCGATCTCCTTGCCGCCCGTTGCGCGCTGCAAACCCTGCCTGATTTCAGGCAAGTGGCGATGTCCGGCCACTCCGTAAGCCTTGAAGTTGTCTGCCGCCTCGGCGAACAAGTTACCGATCTCGCCCTTGCGGCCAGCACCGGAAACTCCCGATTTAGCATCTGCGATCAAACTGCCAGGCTCGATCACGCCTGCTTCCAGCAGAGGGATGAAACCCAACTGCACCGCGGTAGGATAACAGCCCGGGTTGGCTACCAGTCGGGCTGTTTTGATCTGCGCACGATTCACCTCGGGCAAGCCATACACCGCTTCTGACACCAGGTCGGGGCAGGCATGGGTCATGCCATACCATTTTTCCCACGTGGCGATGTCCCGCAAGCGGAAATCCGCCGCCAGATCGATCACTTTGACGCCGGCATCCAGCAATGCACGCACTTGCTGCATTGCGATCCCGTTCGGGGTGGCAAAGAACACCAGATCACATTGTTCCATGCTCGCCTGATCCGGATGGGTGAACGACAGATCCACAAAACCACGCAGACTGGGATACATTTGGTTGACTCGTGTGCCGGCGTCGGCGCGCGATGTGACAACCTGCAAGGCAACCTGCGGATGCACCGCCAACAGGCGCAACAACTCCACGCCGGTGTAACCGGTTCCGCCCGCAATGCCAACCTTGATCATCTTGACTTCCATTGAAATTCAATTGTCATTCTACAACAAAACCACAATTACCCCGAACCATTCACCGATAGCTGCAATATTCACCCAGGGCATCACGACGCAATAGACGCGATGACGCAAAACAAAAAAGCCGCCCGAAGGCGGCTTTCCGATACCACATCCAATCTGCCCATAATGGGGCAAACAACAGAATTAACGTTTGGAGAACTGCTTGCGACGGCGCGCCTTGCGCAGGCCGACTTTCTTGCGCTCCACTTCACGTGCATCTCGAGTCACCAGGCCAGCTTGCTTCAACACGGCCTTGAACGTGGCATCATAATCTATCAACGCTCGGGTGATCCCGTGACGCACCGCACCGGCCTGGCCCGATTCGCCGCCGCCAGTCACATTTACCATTATATCGAACTTGCCAAGGGTTTCGGTCAGCGTTAACGGCTGACGCACGACCATACGGCCGGTTTCGCGGGAAAAGAACACGTCCACCGGCTTGTCGTTCACCACGATGTCGCCCTTGCCTGCCTTGATAAACACACGTGCCACCGCGCTCTTGCGGCGGCCGGTTCCGTAGTTGTAACTCACGCTCATGGGAATACTTTCAAAAAATTAACGGATCTTCAGCAGATTTACAGGTTTCGGTTGCTGCGCTTCATGCGGATGCGCTGAACCGGCATATACCTTCATCTTGCGCAACATCGCATAGCCCAGCGGACCTTTAGGCAACATACCCTTGACTGCCTTTTCCAAAGCACGGCCAGGGTGCCGCGTTTGCATCTTGGCAAAATTAGTGGTGTACAAACCGCCCGGGTAAGTCGTGTGACGATGATACAGCTTGGCTTCCGCCTTATTGCCAGTCACGCGCAGCTTCTCGGCATTGACCACGACTACGAAATCGCCGGTATCCACGTGCGGGGTATAAATCGCTTTGTGCTTGCCACGCAGACGCGAAGCGATCTGCGCGGCCAGACGGCCCAGCACCTGATCGGCTGCGTCTACCAGAAGCCAGTCATGCTGGACTTCATGGGATTTGGCGGAAAATGTTTTCATGACCACAATTCCTAAAAATTCAATGTTAAGTAAACCTCGAAAGGGCGCGCATTCTATTGCAGCACGCCTAACCCTGTCAAACGCTATTTGACCCCGAATAACTCTCGCCATCCTTCCTGAGCCGCACGCAGGTCCTTCTGGAAACCGCATGAAACCCAGTAAGATAGGCATGTTCTAAAAACTACCGGTATTTCGCCATGTCCTGGTTCATCACTAATTTCATTGCCACACTCTTGTTGCCGCCGCTCAGCCTGTTGCTGTTACTCGCACTGGGCATCTTCCTGCTGTATCACAACCACAAATATGCCAAGTCTCTGATATTTGCTTCGTTTGGTTTGCTCTGGATCGCCTCCACGCCTCTTTTTGCTGAAGGCGCGCTGCATTTGCTCGAGGCCGGCACAACTCCGCTGGATAGCCAGCATCCCGGCGCCGATGCGATCGTGATACTCGGTGGCGGGACATATTTCCACGCACCGGAATATGCAGGTCAGGACACCATCATCGATCAAACACTTCCACGCCTGCGCTACGGCGCGAAACTGCATCGTGCAGACGGCACGCCGATACTGGTGACCGGCGGCAAACCTCTGGACAATGAACTTTCCGAGGCGCAGCAGATGCGTACATCACTCCTGCAGGACTTCCATGTCCCGGTGCGCTGGACCGAAGATGACTCCGATAATACACTGGATAATGCCCGCGATTCTTTTCAGGTCTTGCAAAAAGAAGGCGTCAACAAAATCTACCTCGTCACCCAAGCCTGGCATATGCCACGCGCCGCCATGGCATTTCGCCATGCAGGTTTCGAGGTCGTCGAGGCGCCGGTCGCGTTCACGACGCGATACCAAACCGACTTGCTGGCGTTCCTGCCGCGCGCCGAATCTTTGCGCGACAGCAAGATTTTTGTACACGAAATTATCGGATTGCTCTGGTATGGGGTAAAGTTTGTTTTCTCTGACAGTTAGACGATGAAAGGAACATCATGAAAGCGCGTGTCAAATGGGTGGAACAGGTCTCATTTCTGGGAGAGACCGAAAGCAATCACGCGGTGTTGATGGATGGCCCGCCAGAAGCAGGCGGTCGAAATCTGGGTCCGCGCCCGATGGAGATGCTGCTGATCGGAACGGGTGGTTGCACCAGCTTTGACGTGGTCAGCATCCTGAAAAAAAGCCGCCAGGCGATCTCTGATTGCTATGTGGAACTGGAAGCCGAGCGCGCCGAAACTGATCCCAAGGTGTTCACCAGGATACACATGCATTTCATCGTGAAGGGCAAGGACATCAAATCCGAGGTGGTCGAAAAAGCCATCAAACTTTCAGCCGAGAAATATTGCTCGGCCTCGATCATGCTCGGCCGGACCGCCGTTATCACGCATGATTTTGAGGTGATACAAGAGAGTTAAACCCAGTAGGAAACGTTCGTCATCACCTTGCTGTTCAGCCTCATCGCCAACTGTACAGGTTGCGGCAGTTCTGCGCCGCCGAGCGAACTGGCCATTCTGGCATGTCCGACTTCGTCGGCGTACATCTGTGCCACAATGGCGCGGCTCTTCTCGTCCTGCAGCGGCAAACGATCCAGATGGCTTTGCAAATGATTTCCGACCTGCCGTTCGGTTTCGGCGAGAAACCCCAGATTCCACCGATCTCCCAATAGCCCTGCCAGCGCCCCGATCGCCAGCGAACCGGCATACCAGAAAGGATTCAAAACACTCAAGTGGCCGGCCAATTCATGCACTCGCCGTTCAGTCCAGGCAAGATGTTCGGTCTCCTCCTGCGCAGCATGCGCAAGTTTCTGCTGCACGACCGGGTCGCGTGCGGTCAGCGCCTGCCCCTGATACAAGGCCTGGGCGCAGATCTCGCCGCTGTGATTGACGCGCATCAGCGCGGCAGCGTGTTTCTTCCCGGACTCGTCCAATAGCGCTTCCGGCAATTTTGCATCGGGATGGGGACGCACGCTTTGAGGCTGGCCGAAAAGCGTGCGCAACCCCTTGTCGAATTCGACGATCAGCTGGTCCAGATTCAACATGACAGCCTCCTCACGATAGATATCAGGCAAACAATTCGGCCAATTCTACACCCGGATCATCAGCGCGCATGAACGCCTCTCCCACCAGGAATGCGTTTACCTTATTGTTGCGCATCAGCTTGACCTCCTCGGCCTTGAGGATGCCGCTTTCGGTGATCACGATATGGTCCCCGGGTATGCGCGGCAACAGATCCAGCGTAGTCTGCAGATCCACCTCGAAGGTGCGCAGGTTGCGGTTGTTCACGCCGATCAGCGGAGTGGTGAGTTGCAGCGCGTTATTCAATTCCACACTGTCATGGACTTCCACCAGCACCGCCATGCCGAGGCCGTGTGCCAACGCCTCGAACGCCTGCATCTGC
>JBARHM010000510.1:0-7019 GCA_049799235.1 Gallionella sp. | reverse complement strand
GCTTCAATCCGCGCAAGGAGTTGCTCGACCCCTGGGCGCGGGCAGTGTCGGATGCGGTATGGGATCGAAGGCACGCCGCCGATCCGGATGATGCCTCACACAGTTCGTTGCGTGGGGTGGTGGCCGCGCCGCACGCGGCGCAGCACATGCGACGGGAGCCACGCGGACTGGAAGGCGCGGTGATCTACGAACTGCATGTGGGCGGCTATACCCGCCATGCTTCCGCCGGTGTGGCGCATCCCGGCACCTTTGCAGGCCTCAAGGAAAAGATCCCCTATCTGCGCGAACTCGGTGTGACCCACGTCGAGCTGTTGCCGGTGATGGCCTTCGACGAGCAGGATGTGCCACCTTCGGTGGCGGCGCGCGGCCTGAAGAATTACTGGGGCTACAGCACGCACAGCTTCTGGGCGCCGCATCCCGGATATTGCATAGCTCCTGCGCATGGCGACCGCGAGTTCCGCGAACTTGTCGACGCCTTCCACGACGCCGGTATCGGCGTGCTCATGGATGTGGTGTACAACCACACCGCGGAGGGCGGCGATGCCGGCCCGGTGATCAACTTCAAGGGTCTTGCCAACGATATCTTCTACCATCTCGATGCCCTCGATCGTCGCCGTTATCTTGACTACACCGGCTGCGGCAACACGCTGAACTGCAATCATCCGCTGGTGAGCGCGTTCATCGTGCATAGTCTCGAATATTGGGTGGAGACGCTGGGCGTGGACGGCTTCCGCTTCGATCTCGCCAGCGTATTTGCGCGCGGCGACAACGGCGCGCCGCTGGACAATCCGTTGCTGCCGTGGAACATCGAATCCTCGCGCACGCTGGCCCCGGTGCCGGTCATCGCCGAGGCATGGGACGCTGCCGGTCTTTATCACGTCGGCGCCTTTCCGGGCATGGCATGGTCGGAATGGAACGGACGCTATCGCGATGTGCTGCGCCGCTTCGTTCGCGGCGACCCCGGTATCATCGGCGAGGTGGCGACGCGCATCGCCGGCAGCGCCGATCTCTACGCCCATGACGGACGGCGACCGGCGAACAGCATCAACTTCATCACCTGCCACGACGGCTTCACGCTGTACGATCTGGTAAGCTATAACGCCAAGCACAATGAGGCCAACGGCGAAGACAACCGCGACGGCAGCAACGACAACCTGGGCTGGAACTGCGGGGCAGAGGGCAATACCAGCGATCCACAAATACTTGCGCTGCGCCGCCGCCAGGCGAAGAATCTCATGGCGATCCTGATGCTCTCGCGCGGCGTCCCCATGATCCTGGCCGGGGACGAGGTGCTGCGCACCCAGCACGGCAACAACAACGCCTACTGCCAGGACAATGAGCTCGGATGGTTCGATTGGCGGCTGGTCGAAACCAACCGCGACATGCTGCGCTACACGCGGGAACTCATCGCCTTGCGCCACCGCCATCCTAACCTCACTGCCAACCGCTACTTCAGTGATGCCCCGGTGCCCGGCCGCGACATCCCCGGAGTGGCATGGCATGGCATGCGCCTGAATGAGCCGCTCTGGGATGACAGCCAGGCACGCTTTCTCGCGGTCACCATCGCGGGTCTGAGCCAGGAAGAGGAGGACCTGCACCTGATGTTCAACATGTCGGAGCAAGCGTTGGACGTATCGTTGCCCAAGACCGACGGCAGGCACTGGCATCTTGCGCTCGACACCGCGCAGGATGCGCCCGCGGATATCATCGAGCGGGAACGGCAGATACCGCTGGCAGCCCCAGCTTATCGGGTGAACCCGCGCAGCGTGGTAGTTCTCGAGGCGCGCGCATGAAAAGCACTATGGAGTCTGCACTATGAAGAAAGCCAAACTCTCCGGTACCGGCAAATACGAACAACTTATGGCGACCTGCCGCAAACTGAGTCCGGTGACTGCCGCGGTGGCGCATCCCTGCGAGGACTCCGCGCTCGCTGCGGCGGTCGAGGCCGCGCAGGCAGGACTGATACAACCAATCCTGGTCGGTCCGGCGGACAAACTCAAGAAGATCGCACGGCGTCTCAAGCTGGATTTGGAACCCTATGCCATCGTGGACGTTCCACACAGCCATGCCGCCGCTGCGAAGGCTGTCGAACTGGTACGGGAAGGCACGGCGGAGATACTGATGAAGGGCAGTCTGCATACGGATGAATTTCTCGGTGCGATCGTGGCGCGCGAAACCGGGCTGCGCACCGGGCGGCGGCTGAGCCATGTTTTCCTGATGGATGTGCCGAACTATCACAAGGTATTCATGATCACCGATGCCGCCATCAATATTGCTCCGGGACTGGAAGAAAAGGCGGACATCCTGCAGAACGCCATCGATCTCGCCATCGCGCTCGGCGTGGCGCAACCCAAGGTCGCGATCCTGTCAGCCGTGGAGACGGTGACGACCAGGATCCCGTCCACCATCGAGGCCGCGGCGCTGTGCAAAATGTCCGAACGCGGTCAGATCCGCGGCGCGCTCGTCGATGGCCCGCTCGCCTTCGATAACGCCATCAGCAAGGCGGCGGCCAAGACCAAGGGCATCGTGTCCGCGGTGGCGGGCGATGCCGACATCCTGCTCGCACCGGATCTCGAGGCCGGCAACATGCTCGCCAAACAACTGAGTTTCCTTGCCAACGCCGACAGTGCCGGGCTGGTGCTGGGTGCGCGCGTGCCCGTGGTGTTGACCAGCCGCGCCGACTCGGTGCGAGCGCGTCTGGCCAGCGCTGCTGTTGCAGTGCGCCTGGCACATGCACGGCGCGCGCGAACAGGAGACGCTGTGTGAACAGCGGCTCTATCCTGGTTGTCAATGCCGGTTCATCGAGTCTGAAGTTCTCGTTGTTTCGTGTGGGCGCGGACCATGACTTGCAACTCGCAGCGCGTGGAGCAATCGATGGCGTTGGCATCCGCCCGCATCTGACGGCGAAGGACGGCGCAGGTACCACACTGGTCGAACGCGATCTCGCAGCCACTGAGGCGCGCGAGGTCAAGGATGCGATCACGCTCGCCGGCGCGTGGTTGCGTACACAGTTCGAGGCAGAGCCGCTGATTGCCGTGGGTCATCGGGTGGTACATGGCGGCTCGGAATACTCCCGGCCGGTACTGGTCGATGCAGCGGTGTTCTCTACGCTCGAACAACTCATACCGCTTGCGCCCCTGCACCAGCCTCACAATCTGGCGGCGATCCGCGCGATGCGCGAAAGCCAGCCGCAGCTCCCGCAGGTCGCGTGCTTCGACACCGCCTTTCACCGCACCCATTCGCAGCTGGCTGATCTGTATGCGCTGCCCTGGAAATATTTCGAGGCCGGGGTGCGGCGCTACGGTTTCCACGGGTTGTCCTACGAATACATCGCCGCAGTGCTACCGCAGCTTGCACCCGGGATCGCGAACGGTCGCGTGATCGTGGCGCATCTCGGCAGCGGCGCGAGTCTTTGCGCGCTGCGCGGCGGAAAAAGTATCGATTCGACGATGGGCTTCTCGCCGCTCGACGGGATCCCGATGGGGACACGCCCCGGTGCGATCGATCCCGGCGTGCTGCTGTATCTGGCCGGCCAACGCGGCATGTCGCCTGCGGCGCTGGAAGAGTTGCTGTACAAAGAGTCGGGACTGCTTGGCTTGTCCGGTGTCAGCAACGACATGCGCATGCTGCTGGAAAGCCGCGAGCCGCGCGCGCAACTGGCCGTCGACTACTTCGTTCATTATGTCTCCAAGGAGATCGGCGCGCTCGCCGCGGTTCTCCGCGGGCTGGATGGGCTGGTGTTCACTGCCGGCATCGGCGAGAACTCGGCGGAGATCCGCGCGCGCATCTTGAACGCCTGCGCCTGGATGGGGATCATGCTCGATGCCGATGCCAACCAGCGGGGCGGGCCTTGCATCACGGTAACAGGGAGCGATGTCTCTGCGTGGGTGGTGCCGACGAACGAGGAACTGATGATCGCCAGACACACGCAGGCGCTGGTGGCACAAGTGCAAACACAGACAACAGAGAAACGCAAGGAAACACCATGACAACATCAGAAACGCCAAAACAAGCGCCCACCACGGTGATAACCAATGACTTGGCTGTCGTCGTTGGACAGCCTAGTCAGATGGCTAGTAGTTCCATCAGCCTCGCCGACGAGGAAGGCGTCAAGCGCATCCTGACGGAAACCATGTTCAGTCTGTGGAACACGGTCAACAACCTCAGCCGCCTGCAACCCAGCAAACGCGAGCGCTATCGCGTGACCATCTTTGGCTCGGCGCGCACGCAACCCGGGCATTGGGTCTATGCCGAGGTCAAGCGCATGGCGGGCGATCTTGCAGAGATGGGTTGCGACATCGTCACCGGCGGCGGCCCCGGATTGATGCAGGCCGCGAATGAAGGTGCGGCCGAGCGCGGTGCGCCTGAACGTGTGCAAAACGTCGGCATCCGCGTGCAACTGCCTTTCGAACAGGAGGTCAACCCGTTCGTTGAGCAGGCCTTCGAGCACCAGACCTTCTTCACGCGGCTGCACCATTTCGTGTTGCTCTCGGATGCGTTCATCGTCGCACCCGGCGGCATCGGCACGGTGCTCGAATCCACGATGATCTGGCAGCTGTTGCAGGTGCGCCACCTGCACAACGTCCCGCTGATCTTCACCGGAAAGATGTGGCGCGAGCTGGTGGACTGGGCCGGACGTTACATGCTGCGTCCCGGGTTTGAACTGGCCAGTCCCGAAGACATGACGATTCCTCATTGCGTGGATAACGCGGACGAGGCCGTCGCCGTCGTCCGCGATCACTTTGCGCAGTGGCAATCGCAGCGCGTCAGCCCGGCATCAGCCTGACCAGAACACGAGCAGGGAAGTCCTATCCACGACGAGATTTTGATGCAAGGAAATGAAATCTGTCGGAACCCGGCCATTTGATTAAAAATTGAGGGGATTCCCGAGTGTCCGCTTCTATGCAAATAGCAGACATGGGGCGTTTTCATGGCTGATAGTCGCAAAGCGACACATAAGAGACGTTCGGCGCTTCTCAAAGGCGGTCGTTCAACACGGAGTTAAGGGCACGCCGAAGGCACGTCCCGCTTGAGCTCATGGTTACGGGACGGAATTATTCCCCTAACTTATTGATGAAACGCGATCACATGGGGAGGGTGCCCAATTCTTTTCACAAAATCAATTGGGCACCGACCCTGAATCACTTCGCTGGATAATTTCTATTCGGGATAATACTAAGAAGTCAACGCTTAGGGTTCACTTTCTTCTGCAGTTGCTCTTTTTCGGATAGGCGTACCGGGACGCGCCCGGATTTAACGGCGTTCACATATTTCTCGTTATACCAAACGACCTCCTGCCGCTCGGAGTCTTTACCGTTATGGCCTCTTGTGGTCGCCTTGATCCGTTGCTTGTGCCATCCATTCGCAAGTGTCAAGTAATCATTGTAGAGATCATTTTCGTACCCACTTAGGAATACCATACATTTGGCTTTGTTTGCTGTAACGAGTAATTGCTCGTGATATTTTTCCGAGCATTGATCATGATCGTATCCTCGTGTTCTATCGGCAAGATAGGGGGGGTCAAAATACACAAGCGTTGCGGGACGGTTGCTGAAATCGCCAAATAGCTCAATAGCGTCCTTGTTCTCAATGCGAACTTGGCTAAGCCTCTCTGCAATATGCTCAAGATGGTCAGGCATCGCCTTCCAGCGACTTACTCTTGCCTCCATATTTCGCCGCGAATAAGAGTTGCTAAACGAGAACCCTCCGGGTGATTCTCCAAAACTGCCATTAATCGCCATCATTGTCGCAACGAAAAAACGACGTGCGCGCTCAATATCCGTTAACTTCTTTCCGGGCAATCGCGCTAATTTTAGTTCATCACGTGCATAAGGCGTCAGTTTTAGCATGTGACAAAGTTTGGATGAATTATTTCGTAGCTGGTTAAAGAAATTAATCACTTCTCCATTTATGTCGTTTATTACCTCGATCTGAGCTGGTGCCTTCGCTAGTGTCAATGCTGCGGACCCACAAAACGCCTCAACCCAGGCGTTATGTGGCGGGAGCTCTGCAACAATCTGTGAAGCAAGGCGCCGCTTTGCACCGTAATACCCAAACGGAGCCCTGAGCGGTCGCCAATTGTCGCCGCTGTCTAAAGCATTATCATTTATGGCTGACAGGTTTGTTTCATTCTTCTGCATATGATCACGTTTTCTTCAATTTGCCATGCTTCGGAATTCTGGTACACGGAGATGTATGGATCATCAACGATTAATATTCGCTTAAGATCAAAATCCCCGGCGGTAGATACTGGGAGAAGATACAAAAAGTATTTTTCCTTTAGCAGCTGCGCAACATCTAACTCTGACCGTGTCCAATAGAACTGGTACGAGTCAAGGGGTACCGCTTTTACTTCTATATATCTGGGGACTGCGTAGCCACTTTGCATCGTCACACTTTTAACGTCGTAGCATGCAAATGGGTTACCTGCCGATACGTGCTCAACTTCGTGCGCCCATCGTGCTCCCACTCGGCCCCTCTCATACTCTAATATAGCAATCTCAGCTGCAAATCCCAACTGCTCCTTACGCTTGGAATCAGACTGCAGCATTACCTTCGTGGTAGCGCGCCTGAAATTTATTGCCCATACATACAAATCCGCTGCACTTTCTTCAAGCAAGTAAGTCTCTTCGTCTGCTCGGTAAGTCACGATCCGAATATCCATCAAAAAGTTTCGAAGCGGACTCTGTTGAAGTCGTTCCGACAATGACGGGCGGTACGCAAGATTCGACCCACTTAAACTAAATCGAAGCAAATAGTCCGCAAGGTCGGCACGATATGGGCTCACTTCTGCAATCAAAGCCTCGGAAAGCCGCCGTCTTATTTCCTCATCATCTTGCGCCACCCCGTAAGCTGCAAATCCGGCATCGGATAGAGCGAGCTCACCATGCTGTTCCTTTACCCAATTCATATCTTTGAGAAACTGCAACGTCTCTACAAAATTTCGAGCCCGATCACTGTAAGCTGTCTCCACAAAATGTTTCCCGCGCATAGTAGACTGAAACAGTATGCTTAACAGG
>JBARHM010000509.1:0-4495 GCA_049799235.1 Gallionella sp. | reverse complement strand
GGACCACTCCGCCAAGGCAGGCACCGGTATTTCGGCGGCAAAATCCCTGCATCGCATCGATGAAGCTGTCGTTTTGAACGAATTTCAGCAAGCCGGTTTTAAGCTCCAACAGGAAGGCGATTTCATGCGTAATCCTACCGATCCTCGCGACCGGGCATTCTTCGACATGAACGTGCCGACAGACAGATTTGCATTGCG
Source organism: Gallionella sp. (assembly GCA_049799235.1). Taxonomy (GTDB): domain Bacteria; phylum Pseudomonadota; class Gammaproteobacteria; order Burkholderiales; family Gallionellaceae; genus Gallionella. The sequence continues at coordinate 4,297 of JBARHM010000509.1, read as the reverse complement.
CTTCGTCAAACCCTGATGGGTGATGAACTTTCTGGATCACTTGCCTGATTTGAATTGATCGGCCTGATAAGAAAGCTTGGCCGCGCACTCCGCGAAATCGTGGAGTGACTTGTCCGATATATCCCGGTTCACTTTTTTCTTTTTTAGCACCTCACTGTCTTTGACCCTCAAATCAACCGGAACCAAAACATCCATTCCGTCTTGCTTGCGATTGAACGCGATAGTGACTTTGCCGGATTCAAGCATTTCGTTGTATACGCCAATAACTGAGGATTCATAAAGAGAATAGTCAAAAAGACGATGTCCGGCATCGCCATCTTGTATCACTTGCTTTGCTTTGGCAGTCGAGTAATTGTCTGTCTTCAGGTATGCGAAATTGGGAGGTTTGATCGAGCCCACCCCGGCCAGTTTTTTTACCCCGATCTTCAGCTGCAAGCCGAGTTTTTCTCCAAACTGCAATAATGAGATGTTGCCGTCAATGGCGACAGGCGTACCTTTAAGGTAAACACTGTCGGGATAAACTGCGGAATATACAAAAGTGCATCCCCATGTCTCTCCCAGTGTCTGAACAGGTTGAAAAGTGACCTTGACTGTGCCGTAAATTGAATCATCCTGCGCATAGGCAAGACCTGACGTGCTTGCAAACAAAGCAGCAGCAACCATCAATCCCTGCGCCAGCCTTCTTGTCGAGACCATTTCGATAATAATACTGAACGACATTCGGAAATCCATACCCCACTCCTATCCTTTTGCAGCATCCTCTCATATCGGATTTTCTGCAACAAGCCCAGGGTACTGGTCTATGTGTCGGGTTTGCTCCGTCAATTGATATGCCCAACCGGCTCAACCAGTTGTCGGGATTGAACTCCATGGCACTGAGGCGCAGAATGCCACATTGTAAGCCGGCATTTCGGTCGGCCAATATACGTTAGACCACTAAGCTCATGCGCTACTTACTCTCTACCATTGTCCTTTCCTTTGTCACGCTCTCTGCTCACGCGGCCGAGCCACAAGTTTTTGAAGGCACATGCTCTGGCACAATGTTTCGCGTTACTGCTGTCAATCACGGTCATCCACTAGACAACACGTTCACTTTGTCCGCTGTCACATCTTCTGGATCAAAGGCCCTGTTTAAAGGTGAAGATGGCGGTTGGTTCCACGCCGCATGTATGCCATCTAAAGATGGAAAGCCACTCCTGGTGTTCCAAAGTTACTGCGGTGGTAGTGGTTGCATCGAAGGGAAGTACGGTGCTGTCGAGCCTTCGTCACTCAAGCTATTGTTGCAGCCCAGTCCCAAGAATGTTGAGAACCACAAACAAATTTCTGCTCTTTTGGGCTCTTCGGCTCCACACCTCGGTCACTACAAGGGTGCGTTTTGCTGTGGCGAGTAATCCGCGGTCTAACCCGCCGCTCCAGAGGGACGCCTGCCGGCAAGCCGGCGGCGCCCCTGAGCTAGCACGTTGGGCATCATGAATCTATTAAGCGCAGTTGCTGCAATCGCTGTCGGGACTTGGATCGTTATGTCTGGCGGCTCTTGGTCACCGAAGCCCGAACAGCTCGGTGAGATTCAAAGCAGCTTAGAGTCATTCGTAAAACAGCAGGCCGCTGAACAGCATCGACAACTACCTAGGTGGTCAAGCTACACATTTCAGTATCAGGGGCAACTCGACGGCGGGTACAGAATAGTTTTTATCAACGCGTTTTGTATCCCTCCTCCCGAATACTCTCAACGGCAATTCGTTTTTGTGTTTGACGGCGGCCCATGCTTCTTCCAGGTCAAATATGACCCGAACAAGAAGAGGTTTTTCCAACTCACCTTCAATGGCGAGGCATAATGCTACTCAACCCATCATTCAATCGGGTCGCGCTAAAGCTCGCCCTATAGCTACACGTTGATAGTCTGCTTTCGAGAATAACTTACGACTATTTTGGGCACAAAGTTGACGCTCACATGAATTCCGATAGCCGACATTCCACTCGCAGTGCCACCTATGAAGCCCGCCGCTGGCTGATGGGCGGACGGGTACAGGGGGTGGGTTACCGCGCCTTCGTATTCAATTTGGCTGAGCGTTTCGAGCTTGGCGGCGTGGTACGGAATCTCACCGGTGAGGTGCTGGTGGAGGCTCAGGGCGAGCCTGCCGCGCTGGATGCTTTCGCTGCCGCGCTGGTTTCCGAAGCACCGCCGCTGGCACGGCCGCAAGTTATTTCCAGCCAGACGATTCCGTTGCGCGAGTTGAGCGGTTTTGAAATCCTGCTCAGTGAAATCGCCGCAAAACCCAACGTCCATATTCCTCCTGACAATTATCTCTGCGACGACTGCCGCCGAGAGATGCTGGCCCCGGGCGACCGGCGTTACCGCTACCCGTTCATCAATTGCACGCAATGCGGGCCGCGTTATACGCTGATCACGCGCATGCCTTATGACAGGCCGAATACCACGATGGCCGATTTTCCGCTGTGTGCCGCGTGCCGTGCCGAATACGAAGACCCGCACAACCGCCGCTTCCATGCGCAGCCGCTGGGCTGCCCGGTGTGCGGGCCGCATCTGAGTTTCGTTGCACTTCATGAACGCGTCCATGAACATGTCGTCGGCGATGCAGCGCTCGCTGCTTGTGTCGCGGCGTTGCGGAGCGGCGAAACCGTCGCGGTAAAAGGCATCGGCGGCTATCACCTGATGTGCGATGCGCTCGACCCTGCGGCCATAACCCGGTTGCGCGCCAGCAAGCACAGGCCGCACAAGCCGCTGGCGCTAATGTTCCCGTGGCAGGGCGCAGACGGCTTGCAGCGCGTGCGCGCGGAATTGCAGCTCGATGCGGTGACGCAACAAGCGCTGTGCGATGTGTCGCGCCCGATCGTGCTGATTCCCCGGCGCGCAGATTCGACCTTGCCTGATTCCATTGCACCGGGGCTGCGCGAGATCGGCGCGATGCTGCCCTACAGTCCGCTGCATCATTTGCTGCTGGAAAGTTTCGGTTCGCCGCTGGTCGCCACTTCGGGCAATGTCAGCGGCGAGCCGGTGCTGACCGATAACGCCGAGGCTGAGGCGCGGTTGGCCGGGGTGGCGCAAGCCTTTCTGCATCACAGCCGCCCGATCGCGCGCCCGGCGGACGACAGCGTGCTGCGTGTTATTTCGGACCAGCCGCGATTGCTGCGCGCCGGACGCGGCATCGCGCCGCTGGAATTCGACCTGCCGTTCAGCCTGCCGCAGCCGCTGCTGGCGGTGGGCGGCCACATGAAAAATTCGATTGCATTGGCCTGGAACGATCGCGCGGTGCTGTCGCCTCACATCGGCGATCTTGACGCGCCGCGCAGCCTGGAAATCTTCGAGCAGGTGATCGCTGACTTGCAGCAACTGTATGGCGTCGCGGCGCAAGCGCTGGTTTGCGATGCGCACCCCGGCTATGCCAGCAGCCGCTGGGCAGCGAAGCAGGGGTTGCCGCTGCGGCGCGTGCAGCATCATCACGCGCACGCATCAGCTCTCGCTTTCGAGGGTGGCATCAACAAGACCTGGTTAAGTTTTACCTGGGACGGCGTGGGAATGGGTACGGACGGCACGCTGTGGGGCGGCGAGGCGCTGTTGGGCAAGCCCGGTGCATGGAAGCGCGCCGCCAGTTTCAAACTGTTCCGTCTGCCCGGCGGAGAGCGTGCCGGACGCGAACCGTGGCGTTCCGCCGCGGCGCTGTGCTGGGAAAGCGGTCTAGTTTGGAATTCTTCTGCACGCGATGCGGTGCTGCTGAAAAGCGCGTGGCAGCATGGCCTGAACGCACCGGTCACCACTGCCGTGGGGCGACTGTTCGACGCAGCATCCAGCCTGCTCGGTCTGATCGACAGCGCGAGCTATGAAGGGCAGGGGCCGATGCTGCTGGAAGCGGTCGCGCAAGGCAGAGTCGAAGCGATAGCGTTGCCGCTGCACGAAGATGAAAACGGCTTGCTCATCGCCGATTGGACTCCGCTTTTGCATGCATTGCGGCGTGATGAAGTGCCGGTGGCACGACGCGCGATGCAGTTCCACCTGAGCCTGGCGCATAGCATCGTGGCAAAGGCGCAGCACATCAACGCACGCACTCCGTTCGACGCGGTGGGTTTGACCGGCGGCGTGTTCCAGAACAAACTGCTTGCCGAACTGGCGATGCAACAACTGACCGCTGCCGGATTCGAGACGTACCTGCCGCAACAGGTGCCATGCAACGACGGCGGCCTGGCGCTCGGCCAATTGATTGAAGCGGCGTCAAAAAATATTAGCTGTTAAGTTGTAGGAGCGGGCCATGCCCGCGAGAAATTGGTCGCGGGCATGGCC
>JBARHM010000508.1:0-2045 GCA_049799235.1 Gallionella sp. | reverse complement strand
CAGGATTTAAGTTGAGTGATCACTCTTGCGCTCTAACGTGAAGGTAAGGGGCTGCGCTTTAGCGCAGTCCCAGCGCAGCGAAGCGGAGCGAACTTGACCGTAGGGTTGGGCATGCGGATCTCTATTTCCACGGCCAAATTCCCTTTGGCGCTTTGCCACTGACGCCAATACCGATGCCATAGACGGCTAACAGGGCCGAGAGGGCTAAATCCGCCACTGTCTTTATTTCGAATCTAATGTCAGGTGCGCCGGCGAAAAATAGAAATGCGGATAAACCTAGACTAAGGAGACCAACCAAACCAATAAATGTTGCCAATATGCGTATGAGCGGGCGAACGGGCTGACCTAATCCAGATGGTATCGATTCACGTTCCATCGTATGCCCAACGTTTGAATTAACCGGCTCCGCGCTTTTGCGGAGTCCGGGTTGAATGATTGGTTCGACGCCGGAGACGTGATGCCAAAGGTGCTAAATAAATATCGAGATGGAATGCCGAATGGAGCAGTTTACATCGGCAGACCGAGCAAGTGGGGTAATCCGTTCACTATGAGCGAATACGAAACACGCGAAATGGTTATTGCAAAATACAAGGAATGGTTGCTATCACAGCCGCTTTTGATAGCAGAAGCAAAACGTGAACTCGCTGGGAAAGATTTGATTTGCTTCTGTTCGCCGAAAGCATGTCACGGGGATGTGCTGCTTGAGGTGTCGAACGGGGCGGAATTAAGCGTCACCGTGACGCAGAAGGAGTGATTGAAATGAACGACGGCAAGGAAGGTGACGACTTGAATGAAGTGTTAGGCCGCCGCTCAGCGGAGGCTGACACTGAAATGAAAGCGGAGCTTAATTCCGCCCCGTTAGGCCGGAAGTGCCCCTACTGCAATGGATGGGGATTTTGGATTATCCCGCCCAGACCAAGTGACCTAATCATTCGCAAGGAATGTTCATATTGTAGGGGCACTGGCCGCGAAGCTCTGCAAGGAGCTGAGCGGCGGCCTAACGTAATATAGAAAATTTATTCATAGTTGGGCAATGTTGTCTATTCATGGCGGCGATGTCAAGCACAACTCGTTAAGTGCCGGTTTCTCATGTTTTTGTGAAATTAATTTTGCTGGACTTCCGTTTTAGGGCAACCTAAAATTTACCGGATGGAAGCTAAAGCCGTTTCTCAGGATTCGCCCAAACTGCTCGACCGCGTGCGCGCCGAAATCCGGTTGCGCCATTACAGCATTCGTACCGAGGAAACGTATGTGGATTGGGCACGCCGCTTTGTCCTGTTCCACAATAAGCGCCATCCGAAAGAGATGGGCGCGGAGGAGGTGCGTGACTTCCTGTCGCACCTTGCGACCGAGCGCAACGTTTCCGCATCGACACAGAATCAGGCCAAGTCTGCGTTGCTGTTCTTGTACCGCGAAGTGTTGCACATCGAGTTGCCGTGGCTGGACGAGGTGATCGCGGCCAAGGTGGCCAGGCGTTTGCCTGTGGTGCTGACGCCGACGGAGATACGCCGCTTGTTGAATGCGATGTCCGGCACGATGGGGCTGGTGGCAAGCCTGCTCTATGGCACGGGGATGCGCCTGCTGGAAGGCTTGCGATTGCGCGTGAAGGATGTGGAGTTCGAGCGGCGCGAGATCATCGTGCGCGAGGGCAAGGGCAACAAGGACAGGGTGACGGTATTGCCGGAAAATTTGATCCTGCCGCTCAAGGCGCATCTGGAAAAAGTGAAGGCGCTGCACGAGCGCGATCTGGATGCCGGTTTCGGCGAGGTGTATCTGCCGGATGCGCTGGCGAAGAAATATCCGAGGGCAGGCAAGACATGGGGCTGGCAGTTCGTGTTTCCCTCCGTGGTGCGCTCTGTCGATCCGCGCAGCGGCATCGAGCGGCGGCACCATCTCTACGAGGCGAGCGTACAACGGGCAGTGCGCGAGGCAGCGAGGCTGGCGGAGATACACAAGCCGGTGACGCCGCACACCTTGCGCCATTCGTTCGCCACGCATCTGTTGCAATCCGGCTACGACATCCGCACCGTGCAGGAGCTGCTCGG
>JBARHM010000507.1:0-10578 GCA_049799235.1 Gallionella sp. | reverse complement strand
ACACGGTCATCGGGAGACCGGTTGCAGCAACCTCTTGATCTTGTCTGCATTTTGAGCGACTACCTTGTCGGCGGCAGCAAGGATGAGATCTCGATCACATGGCGAGGCCAGCCAGAGTCGCGTGGCGATCCCCGCCAGGCGCGCGTTGACTTGTTCCCGCGACTTCCAAGTGACATCTTCCTTGCGGCACGAGTCCGGCAGGTCGCTCAGGTCCTCATTCCACTGTGCATCCGTGTGCCGGAACGTGATCACCTGGAGTTGGTCCGAGAGCAGTCCCTCCCGTTGCGCCATCCTGAAGAACCAGGATCGGTACGCAGTCGCGCGCTCCTCCATGATGCTCGGAATCCGCGAGAAGTCATAGCTCATAAAAGTGAAGCCTTCTGCGCGGTGGTTCAGCACCTCACCGCCGATCGAAAAGGGAAAGGAACTGTCCAAAGAGAAGATCACGGCGCGGCGCGCCTTTTTTTCTTGCAGCTTCTTCAGAAATGTCATCACCAAGGTTTCGGCGCCAGTATTGTCGGACAGCCCGCCGTCGCCCATATGCCAGTACTGGTCTTGATTCTCGACTCGAAAGCTGACCGGGCCGACTACGGGCGGGAAGGACATCGAGCCAACCACTGCTGCGGCCACCCTGATGGGACAGATATTGACTTTGATGTCCAGGGGAGTGACGGACAGCAAATTGTCCCAGCGTGTTCGGAGCATGCGTTCGCCTTCTTCGTCGAGCTTCTTGTTTCCACCTAGCCGATTGAGGTCGCGTAACACATCATAGTGAGACGCATTCTGAGGGAGCGTGCTCAGGCTGAACCGGCGTCCGTTATTATAGAGAGTGGTGTTAACAATCAGATGGGGGCTGTCGCCTTGCGCCTCCCGGCGAGCCAACCCCTCGAACTTTAGCCCGCCCAGGTACTCTTCATCCAGAATCTCGGCCAGAGTCCAGGCGGTCCATGCCGGGTTGAACGGGCGAAAGCTGGTGATCTGATGCTGCAACAGAAGGCTCTCGTAGTCCCGTGCCATATCCTTCTTGAAGTCAGCGAAGAACCCGCGATACGTTTCAGTCAGTTTGCCCTCCGGGGTCAGGACCGGCGTCTCATGCGTCGGCTTCTTCACGACGAAATAGGACGATGCCAAACTGCCACCGGACACGCTGGAGATATAGGAGACCTCCTCAAGCATCGACCCGTGGTCGGGGCCAACCCGCAACTTGGCCATGGCCTCCAGTACACCGGCCGCGAACAGCGCCGCCCGGCTGCCCCCGCCCGACACAGCCAGACCGACGAGCACATCCGCGTCCGGCGCCGCTGTGATGCACTCCGGTTCCTGAGAAGCGGCCCGCACGGTATAGAGCGGAGTCGCTCTCATCCACAAGAAAGCCACGTACGCCCCTACCAGCAAAATTATTGCAAACAGCACGATGGTACGGACTCTCACTTTCCGTCCCATCAGACTTTTCCATAGTTGGAGCATATCATCTCCTCCTGAGAGCGAAACTATCGGACAATGACCAGAGAAAACTTCGAGAAACCATGATAAACATCTGACCAGAAACCCCCGGGAACCGACCCTACAAAATGTGCTGAATCATAATCTCGCCCGCGATGCTTGTCCAACGAAGAACGGCGGGAAGATTGTTTCCCCACTTGGGAACAAGTAACATCGAGCATGAAGGGTAAAGAAGTGTAATGCGTTCCCGGCAAGACGTTCCGTTCAATACCACCTGGTAAACTCATGGATCATGTCCCGTCGTAAGCGTCGTCTCTCATTAGCTTCAGAAACCGCACATTCCGAAGAGTCGCCTGCAATTCTGGCGCAGTCGCGGCGCGTGATCAGTGCACTGGTTGCCGCTGCAACTTTGATCGTGGTGGGTGCGGGCATATGGTGGGCATCGCTTCACAATGGTTCTGTGCAGGCTGCGGTCGTTCCTGCACACGATACGGCGAATGCCAAATTTGTCGGCAGTGAGGCATGCGCAGGTTGTCATGACAACGCCTACGCTGCATGGAAAACTTCACAACATGCCCGCGCGATGCAGCATGCGAGCGCAGACACCGTGCTCGGCGATTTCAATCAGGCAAAGTTCCGCTATGCCGGTATCGAATCTACATTTTTCCAACGCGATGGAAAATTCTTCGTGCGCACCGACGGTGCCGATGGCAAGCTCGCCGACTTCGAGATCAAGTACACGTTTGGCATCACGCCGTTGCAGCAATACCTGATCGCGTTCCCCGATGGCCGGATGCAGGCGCTTTCGATCGCCTGGGACAGTCGGCCTAAGGAGCAGGGCGGGCAGCGCTGGTTTCATCTATACCCGAAAGAGAAGGTCGATCACCGCGACGAACTGCACTGGACACGGCGAATGCAGAACTGGAACTTCATGTGCGCCGACTGCCATTCGACCGACGTGAAGAAAAATTACGATTCCGCGACGGACACTTACAACACAACATGGAATGAGATTTCGGTCGGCTGCGAGGCCTGCCACGGACCGGGCTCTGCACACATAGCTTGGGCGCGCACAAAGGCCGCTGACGCCACCAAAGGTCTTACCGTTGCGCTCACCGAACGTGCCGGTGTGCGCTGGACGGAAGATACCAGGACCGGCAACGTCGCACGCAGCGTTCCGCGCGAGAAGGGCACCGAGATCGATGTCTGCGCGCAATGCCACTCAAGGCGCAGCCAGATCGCCGAAAATTATCACGCCGGACAGCCGTTCCAGGATTTCTATCGTCCGTTGCTGTTGTCGCCGGGGCTTTATTATCCTGACGGCCAGCAGCGCGACGAGGTATACAACTGGGGTTCGTTTCTGCAGAGCCGTATGTATCATTCCGGTGTTACCTGCAGCGACTGCCACGAGCCGCATGGCCAGAAGTTGAGAGCACAGGGCAATGCGGTTTGTGCGAACTGCCATCAGGCAACAAAATATGATTCCCAGGTGCATCATCATCACGTGGGCAACGGCGCGGGTACCCGATGCGTCGATTGCCATATGTCGGCAACAAACTATATGGTCGTCGATCCCCGCCATGATCACAGCATGCGCGTGCCGAGACCGGACTTGACCGTCACACAGGGTACACCGAATGTGTGCAACGGTTGTCACGGCAAAAAAAATGCCGACTGGAAGGCAGAAACGCTAGAGCGGTGGTATGGCCACCGGCCACAAGGCTACCAGAATTACGCGGGAGAGTTCGCATTTGACGAGCGGGGTGCTGCCGAGGCCGGTCCAAGTCTTGCACGGCTGGCCGTTGAAAGCTCGCAACCTGCCATCGTGCGGGCGACTGCGCTTGAAGCTCTGGCGGATCATCCGGCACGCGCGACCGTTGACGCGGCACGCGCCGGATTGACCGATAGCGATACGCTAGTGCGGCGAGCGGGCGTCGGCACGTTGGCCCTGTTGCCGCCGGCACAACGGCTGCCATTGGTCGCCCCGCTGCTGGACGACTCGATACGCACGGTGCGCATGGAGGCGGTCTATTCACTCGCAGATGCGCTGCAGGCAGCGACACCGGTTCAACGTACTTCGTTCGATCGCGCGGCCGCAGAATACGAGGCTGCACAACGATATAATTTCGACCGTCCGGAAGCGCGCGCAGCGCTGGGTAACTTCTTCGCGCGCCAGGGCCGCTTCGATGAAGCAAAGGTGCAACTGAAATCTTCGATAAAGCTCGATCCGGAATTCGTTCCCGCGTATGTCAATTTGGCCGATTTGTTGCGCGCACAAGCACTCGATGCGGATAGTGAGCGAGTGCTGAGAGATGGTTTGAAGCATGCTCCTCGCTCAGCTGCGTTGCACCACGCGCTGGGTCTTGCGCTGATCAGACAGGGACACAATGCGCAGGCACTCGTCGAGCTGCAACGTGCGGCGAAGCTCGCACCTTCGGACACACGCTTCGCTTACGTCTATGCCGTTGGCCTCCACTCTGCAGGGAAGATGCAAGCGGCAATCACCGAGATCGACCGCGCGCTGGCTCACCATCCCGATGATCGCGACCTACTGGTAGCCGCGGCAACCTTCCGGCAGGAAAAAGGTGATGTTGCGAACGCCCGGCGCTTTGGCAGGCGCCTGTTCGAACGTTACCCTGATGACCCGAACGCGGCGCTATTCGCGCGTCAGCTCGGTGCGTTGCGAGACCCGGAAGCCAAGTGAGTCGGCTAACTGTCGGTTCCTTGCCGCTGCTCAGAACGGCTTGACCAGGATGGGGGACGAGGGTGTAGTAGGAACAGGTTCGCCGCGCTCGATCGCCTTCACCTTGTCATCTCCGATGGATTCGTAAAATTCGAAGCGACGGTAGCGACGTTCCTCAGCTTCGCTGGTGAAGACAGGGTCTTGCCTGGCGCTCTCACCAACGCCCGTCGCAACTTCCTTGCCGGCATCCACGCTACCGTAACGAGTAGCCGGTTTGCTGGTGTTTATGGCTGCGTTCACGCGCCGTTCCATTGCATTATTGACTTCTTTCAGCGTGATGAAACCGTCCTTGTTCGTGTCGATCTCGTCAAAGAATTCGGGCATGCGCGGAAATTCACCATAGGCTTCTTCGCGCGACAGTTTGCCCTTCTTGTCCTTGTCCGCATCGTGAAAACGTTTTTCGAACTGGGCCGGGTCAAACTTTTCCGTAGCAGCATCCGCCCAGGCAAAGGGTGATGCCACCATCAATGCAATGGCCAGATAACGCATAGTGTCTTTCCAAAGTTGATCGGTATGATAACGGCATCCTGCCGCAAGCAGTGCGCCTGGTCAATCCGTCTGCAATAGCGGGTCGAAGCGTATCATCCTCTGGCATATAAGTCGCGCATCCTGCGTCCGGATCTTGCCCTCAGTGCAGTGCCCGCCCGCAGCCTCGCAAGGTCTGCCCTTGCCAGATGAGGATCACCGTAGACTCGAATGTTTCACCGCTCATGCTGTCGTTGCACCGGCGACCGATGATCTCCAACTGATATTCTTCCGCAATCCATCGTGTCGTGAGTGCGCTCCGGTCTTCAATTGGGGAAGGAAGGGGCATCTCGACCCGCTTCGCGCCATAGTCAGTCACCAACACCACGCGGGACTGTTCCCGGATCTCGAGTACCCAGGGAGGTTCATTGCCGATGGCACGGAAATCGGTCCCGTCGAGTTTGGCCTTTTCCCATATTGCGCGGCGGCGATCATTATGGCAAACCTGCAAATGTCCGCCGGTCTCGCCAAACTGCGCCTGCTCCCCCGCGATCCGCAGGTCGAAGTTGCCATCGGAATATTTTCCGGGCTCTGTCGCCGAAATTGCAGGTAGTTGCAGCAAACCGTTGGGACGAAAGACCCAGGCCTTCGTTGCATAGGCCCTAACCACGTATTCAGTTTTGTCGGGACACACGAAAACGTAGGTCGCAGATGCCTCTTTCGCGCATGCATTTCCCGCGACGCCCAGCAACGCAAAGACTGATGGCACGATGATCAGAAGCGCTCGCCCGATCAGTTTGACCTTTCGCGTATTTGAAATTGACTCGATCATCGCAACAGGTCCGGCAATTTAAATCATCCGGGGATTTTAATTCGCTGCTGTGTTTTTGAGGGTAAATATTGTAGTGGCAAAGGTTGGATTGCTCACGATAATAATCGAAGGTTGATCATCATCGCCCGAAAACAAATCCTCGAACAGCATAAGTGTGCTTGCAGCCAGCCAAACAGTACGGCTGCCAGGAGATGCGCTGACCGACTTCAGGAAAATGCTTGCGCATCGGATTTGATATACTTCCAGCGTGTTATGGCTACTAATGAGGAAGAAACATATGTTCCATATGCCGGTATCGTTGAATGGCGGTGAAGCGGGTAGGGGCAGCAGCGTTGCCGGTCTCCAGCGCAACCGGCCCCTGAAGAACTGGAAACCGCTGATCCTGGTGTTCACGGTTGCGATGATATTGCCGGGGTTGTTACGAAACGCAACTGCAGCAGAGACTACTGCCGCCGCAAGCGCTCAGGCACCGATGTCGCAGGACAAGCTCGATTCGCTGCTGGCGCCGATCGCGCTCTATCCGGATCAATTGCTGACACAGGCATTGATTGCATCAACCTATCCGCTCGATGTCGTCGAGGCTGCACGATTCGTCAAGGCGAACAAGAACCTCAAGGGCGAGGCGCTCGACAAGGCGGTTCTGGAAAAGAAGTGGGATCCTTCGGTGCAATCGCTGACCGCGTTCCCTCAGGTGCTCGAGATGATGAACGACAAACTCGAGTGGATGCGGGAACTCGGCGACGCATTCCTCGCCAACGAAAAGGGCGTCATGCAGACCGTGCAGAGCCTGCGCCAGAAGGCGGAAGCCGAGGGCAACCTGAAGAGCAACGAGCAGCAGAAGGTCACCAAGGATGGGACGGCAATCATCATCGAGCCGGCAATGACCGAGGTCGTCTACGTGCCGACCTATAACCCGACGATTGTCTATGGCGTATGGTGGGCGCCGATGTATCCGCCTTACTACTGGCCGCCACCACCTTATTACTATCCCGGCTACCGACCCGGCGGCGCATTTTTGGTCGGCTTCAGCATCGGCTGGGTCATCGGCGCGAATCATTGGGGCTGGTGCCAACCCCACTGGCATGGCGGCAGCGTCAATGTCAACGTCAACAGGAACAATGTGTTCATCAATAACAACAACCAGTTCAAAGACAGGGTGAACAACGGCAATTGGCAGCACAATCCTGCGCAACGCAAGGGAGTCGCCTATAGCGATGCGGCAACGCGCGACCAGTTCAGTAAAGTGGACGCCAATGCGGTATCCGCCCGTCGCGATGTGCGAGGTTTCGAACCCGGGAGCGGTGGCAATGGCAATCGTCCACAGTTGGACGGTGGCCCTGCAACGAGCGACATGCAGCGACCAAGCAACGACATGAATCGTCCACAACAGGGTGGGTCGGCAGGAACCCTGGATCAGCAGCGTCCAAGCGGTATTAACCCGCCTTCGGGGGCCGACACCAGTCCGGCCAATCGAAACCTTGAAGCTGGTCACGGCTCAAGTCAATATTCTGGCTCGCGACCGTCGTTTGATTCCGGCCAGTCCCGTCAACAGGCTCAGAACTATAGCAATCGCGGCGCATACAGCCGCTCGTCGATGAGCCGCGGTGGTGGTGGCGGTGGTCGTGGTGGCGGCGGTGGCCGCGGTCGCTAAGGGGAAAACCATGAACAGAATAATGAACAAAACAATGATTGCGGCGCTTGCGTTGTCGCTTGCGATGATACTCGGCTTCTCTCCTGCGGTTGCGGCCGAGGCGGCTGCCAAGAGTTCAGCGCAGTTGCAAACCTTCTACGCGTCTCCGGAAGCGGCAGCCAAGGCGCTCTATGAGGTAGTCAAGACGCACGATAACAGGTCGATCTACAAAGTGCTTGGCCCCGGCAGCGCTCAACTGATCTACACGGGGGACGAGGTCGCTGACCAGCAAATGCGAGAGCATTTCCTCGTCAGGTATGAACAGTCGATCAAGTTCGAATCGACCGGTGATACAAAGGCGATCATCCTGGTCGGCGAAAATGAATCACCGTTCCCCTTCCCGCTGGTGAAGGTCACACAAGGATGGTACTTCGACACCAGGGCTGGCGCGGAAGAGATGATCAACCGCCGTATCGGGGAGAATGAACTGTCTGCGATCAAGTTTTGCCTCGCTTACGGTGATGCGCAGCGCGAGTATGCCGAGCAGGACCGGAACGGCGACGGGATGATCGAGTACGCGCAGAAGTTCATGAGCAGTAAAGGCAAGCGAGATGGCCTTTATTGGCCAACTGTGCTGGGTGAGCCAAACTCGCCTCTCGGACTGCTCGCCGCTCGCGCGAAGCGCGAGGGTTACTCGGCCAAGGGTTCAGGCCCGGAACCCTTCCACGGTTATTACTTCAAGATCCTCACCGGCCAGGGCAAGGACGCGCCGGGCGGCGCCTACGCCTATATCGTCAAGGGCCACATGATCGGCGGCTACGCCCTCGTTGCGTATCCTGCGCTCTGGGGCACTTCCGGGGTGATGGCGTTCACCTGCAATCACGATGGCGTCGTATTCGAGAAAAACCTTGGCGCGCACACTGATGATTTAGCCAGGAAGATCACGCGTTTCAATCCCGACGCAAGCTGGTCAAAGGCGCAGTAGAGATATTGTTTCTGATTTGGATCGCTTTGGTAAAGCAACCCGTTGACTACTTTGCTCGACTGCCGGGCGAGTAATCCATCGCCAAAAGAAATGTATCCTGAATGTTGAGAAGGGCGCCGCAAAAACCAAAAGACAGACGGTGAAACTCAACGTGAACCGTCTTTGCTTTCCGGAGTTATTCGGACAAGACCCAATAGCGTTTACTTGGCAGGTGCGGGTTCCTTGAGTAATGCTGCGCAGGGATTCTTCTCGCTCGCTCCCACATCGCCAAATACCACGATCAATGCAGCAGGGCTGGTCAGGCCGATCGCCCATTTTCCCAATGACACGATTCCTGATTGTCCCGAACCGATCTTGGGGTAGGCCAATGTTCCGCTGAGCTGTATCGGTGTGCCCAGATGAAACAAGGTTGGATCCTTCGGCTGCGGTTTGAACAGGCCGCTGATCTGCTCGTTTTGCCAGTTGACGACAGCCTCCCCCGCGACGGTTACCCGCGTGGTGTCCGCTAACAGTGTCTGACTGCGCATGACACCTTCCGCCAAATCAAAGCGGGCTACCGCACAATTCAGATCGGTTCTTGAATCTTCCGCCCAGGTCGTCGGTATGATGAGTCTCAACAGACCTCCGCCCCAGATTTCCAACACCCACTTCGGGATCGAGCCCTTGTCGGCAACGAGTTGAACTTTACCATTCGTGGAACCGATCAGCTCACGCAAATTCTTGCCCTTGCCAGTCACATCCATGTGCATTGCCAGAGTGCCGGTGATTTCTTCAGTGATACCAAGCCGCTTGAAGGTTTCACCGAAATTAAAATTCCTGGCCTGAAGTTCGAACTTGCCTTTGGCCGGATCACTTGAGCTGTCGATTTCAATTTTTGCCAGAATGGTTGAACCGTTGATCGCGGAGAGAGTTTCCAGCGGATCCAGCCGAAATATGCCATTGCCGGCGGTAAACCGGGCATTGATCAGCGTGATCGGCTTATCCTTGTATTTGATGTTCAAGTCCTTGATCGTTACAACGGCATCGAGCGAACGCTGTTTGCCAAAGTCGAACGCCACATCCGGAACGATGCGTGCATCGGGGGAGCGCTTGTTCGCAAAGTTCTGGTCCGGCTTTGCTTTCCTTTTCAGGTATGGCGCAAGATCGATGCTGCTACCCAACGAGCTGATCGTCAGCTTGGGCGATTTCACCGCCTGATAAATCAGTTCGCCATTCATGACGATTCCATCCGTTCTGGCAACAACACCGGTCAGTTTCACATCTCCGTGTGCCACCGCAACATGTCCATGCAGTTCTGCCGACTGCTGTCGAGCAAGCTTGGCCTGGATCAATTGACCGATTACAGGCAGTTGGCCTTTAAAATCCAGATCGCCATCGAAGGCGGCATTAGCATAAGGTTTCGGAACCACACCCTGAAGCGAACCCGACAGCCCCGACCCGGTGATGTTCAGACTTAGCGGATAAGGTTTTACTTCATCAAGTAACTCTTCAAGCCGCCCTGCTTGAGCTTCCATTTTTAACTGTACTTCGTTTTGCGTAACCTGAGCGGCTACCTTGAACGATCCCTGTTCATCGGTGCTGAAGCGGATGTCGTGCAGCAACGCAACGTATTCGCCTTTACCTTCTTCTTCCTTTTCCCTGGGCTTAGCCAGCCAGCCAGCCCGACCACTACCGGCTGTAATCTGCCAGTCGCTACCCAGCACAGACTGCATGAAAGTATCACCCTTGCCCTGAATGCTCAGGTTCAAATCGTTCATGGCAAATACAAGATTGCCGGGGACCCGGCCCGGTTGTGTCACTTTGTGGATGTCAAAACGGTCGGTGTGTGCCTTCAGCGTAAGGTCGATGCCGTCGGTGAGACCCAGCGTGAATTTTCCATCGATCACTTGCGAACCCAGTTGGCACCGGATATCGGATAAAGTCAGAGTTCGATCGTTGAAACTGATCGGGCTCGTCACAACCAAAGCTGCGGACCCCGGCAATTTCTTGCCGATCAGGTCACCGATCGCTGCGAGATCATCCGACCTGACCGACGTTTTGCCATCAAGCGAAATGCCGGCAAGTCGTTTCGCCATCTGGCCGTCAAAATGTATGTTCGCCGTGTTGGCTTGAATATCCACTTCAAGCGGAACATCCAGTCGTCGCCATAGCCCATACAAAAGATCTTTCGAGGACGCACGCAACTGCAGGGGCATATCGTTGGCCGTTCCCTGGGCCAACAGCTCAAACCCGCTGTCCCCTTTGGATTTTGCACGCAAGGTGTCCAAACGTAGCGAATAGAATTGCTGTAAGGATGCATTGGTTGGATATCGATACTGTATGCCGGACCCCGTCAATTCAAAAGCGATGGATTGCATCAATTGGCTCAATTTTATTCCTGAACTCTGGGCATTGATTTTTATTTCCTGAATTTTCAGTGCAGGTTTTTTCTGATGCTGGCTCTGCTCGTACAAACGTGACTGGTCAAATCCATAAAGCTC
>JBARHM010000506.1:0-8549 GCA_049799235.1 Gallionella sp. | reverse complement strand
GTTGAGATGAACGTCTTCAAGATCCATTGACCAGGCAAAATCGCCGGAGAGAATCTCATTCTCGATTTGCGCGAGGCCGCGCTGAATGTCGTTCAGATCCTGCCCGGAGATGATGTCGCATGCCGCCAGCATCCGTGCATGAGCCAGCGATCCCTGGATGTCAAACATGGCCAGCCTGTGGTCAAAGCCCACCGACGCGGTATAGCGCTTTACCAGTTCAGCGACCGGCTCGGAGAATCGCCCCGACCAAGTATCTTTATCTTGCATTGCTGCCCCCACTTGTCCCAGAATAAAGCGCGAAACAAAAATAGCGTGAAAAACCCGGCGAATCCCTTTAACAGTTAACCATGATCAAGGCGCGTAGTATAAAACAAAATGACGCTACCGATGCGTTGCCGAACTTCCGCAACGTCGGTATCACATTGCGCATCCTGCTGATCAGCAACGGTATGGCGTTGTTGCTGGCGCTGTCACAGGCAAGCGGATGGGCTGATGTACCGCAACGAATGATGCAGATCGTCATGCTGCTCACACCGATTCTGTTGACCGTCCTGCTTTTGCTTTGGGCTGCGCAGCCGTGGCTGGATCAGCTAGAATATTGGCAAGGAGTGCTTGCGGTTACGCTGTCCGTGGCGGTGCTGACTCTCACGATATATTATCTGGTCGGTGAGTTGTACAGCCCGCTTGTTGGTGACGATAGGAATTTTGAAGCAGCGCGCTATGTGATTCTCAGCATGACCGTAAGCAGCATTCTGTTGATGTATTTCCGGCTGCGCACCCTCGCGTTGTCGCACGGCTTGCACGATGCGCGCCTGCAGGTGCTGCGAGCTCGTATCCGCCCGCATTTCCTGTTCAACACCATCAATGCGGTGCTAGGCATCGTGCGCACCCAGCCCAGGCAAGCGGAAATCGCACTTGAAGATATGGCGGATCTGTTTCGCATGGCGATGTCGGATGCCCGGGATCTGGTGCCGCTGCAAAAGGAAATAGAATTGAGCAAACAGTATGTGGCGTTGGAACAAATGCGCATGGGAGAGCGGTTGCAGGTCGAATGGCAGATGCATGAACTGCCGGAAGACGCGTTGATCCCGCAGTTGTTGCTGCAGCCATTGCTGGAAAATGCCGTGTACCACGGTATCGAACCTTTGCCGCAGGGCGGCAGTATCAAGGTGGCGCTGCGCCGCAACGGGGACGAGTTGCAACTCAAGGTGGAAAATCCCTGTCTGCCGCGCAGCGAGGGAAGGCATCGTGGCAATAAGGTGGCATTGAGCAATATCCGCGAACGGCTGGACCTGTTGTTCGATGTCGAGGCACGCTATCAGGTCGAAACCGGCATGGATTTTTATCGCGTGGAGATCGCATTGCCCTATGTAACAGTGCGTCCAAAATTAAAGGAGCGGTCATCATGAGCGGTAAGGAGCAAGCCCTAAGCATATTCATTGTTGACGATGAACCACCCGCGCGAAACCGGCTGCGCGACGTGCTGAATGATTGCAGCGAAAAATTGCCGCTGAAAATTGTCGGTGAGGCAAGCAACGGCAGCGAGGCATTGGACAAGCTGACGGAACTGCCCGTCGATGTGGTGTTGCTGGATATCCGCATGCCGCAAATGGATGGCATCGAACTTTCGCAGCACTTGCTCAAGTTGCCGAAGCCGCCGGTGATCATTTTCACCACCGCGTATGATGACTACGCTATCAAGGCATTTGAATTGCATGCCGTCGATTATCTGCTCAAGCCGATACGGCTGGCACGCCTGTTCGAGGCTTTGACCCGCGCGCGCAATGCGGTGCCGGTAAAAAACGAGGTGCTGCAGGAATTGTCGCGTGAGCCGCGCAAGAATCTGTCCAGCCACGAACGCGGCAAGATCCATCTGATACCAATCGGGCAAGTGCTCTATCTGCGCGCAGAGTTGAAATATGTCACAGTGCGCACCGTCGAACGCGAGTACTTGATCGAAGAATCGCTGGCTGCGTTGGAAAAGGAGTTCGCCGCGCGCTTCGTTCGCATACACCGCAACTGTCTGGTAGCAAAAGAGGCGATCGAGGGATTTGTAAGGGGCGGCGAAGACAACGCCGAAAGTGCGGGGTGGATGGTGAAGCTGAAAGGACTTGACGAACTGCTCGCGATCAGCCGCCGTCAGCAGCATATCGTCAAGGAATTCGGCTGATTTGGGACGTACCATAGATATCTGCCGAACTTGAACCGGAGGTCAATGATGAAACGCTCAGTCTTCGTTGCCATACTATTGATGCTTGCTTTGACGGCTTGTGACAAAAAGCCAGCAGAAAAGCCCGTTGCAGCACCTGCCGAATCATTAGTAGACATTTCCGCCCCGGCTGACGGCGCCAGGATCGATGCCAAGGCGCAAATCAAGCTGGACTATGACATCACTCTGGGCGGTGAAGGCGATCATGCCCACCTTTACGTGGATGACAGACGTATAGCCATGTTGCGCCAGATGAAGGGCAGCTACATGATCTTTCCGCTGGATCCGGGCATCCGTGAGATATGCATCAGGGTCGTCAACAGCAACCACACTCCGATCGGTGTGAGCCGGTGCGTAAAAGTCACGGTTGGATAAGCTGTGAAGCACGGGGCTGAAAACCATTCGTTATTTGGTATACTGGCAAACAGGCGTTCCTGCCTGCTTTGGCTGCAACTTTTGCTAAGCTAAAGGCCACGCTTGGAAACATCATATTTTCAAGATTTGTTAATGACAGTCAATTAATTCAGGGAGAATTTACATGACACAGCAATATTCACGATTCATGCGCTGGACCGGACGTATGGTTATTTTAAGTATGCTGGCCATGGGCTTGCCGCAACAATCCGCTTTTGCAGCCATGGTGGATACGGAACAGGCAATTTCCCATGAGCTGGCGGGACAAGACCGTGCCAAGATCATTGGATTCATCGACCGTGACGACGTGCTTGCCCAATTGCAACAGCGAGGGGTGACAGCCGGAGACGCGAAGGCGCGTGTCTATGCGCTGACCGACGATGAAGCGCACAAGATCGCCGGGAAACTGGACCAATTGCCTGCCGGGGGTACTGATGTTCTAGGCGTGTTGCTTTTTGTATTCATTGTCTTGCTGATAACCGACATAATCGGATGGACCAAGGTCTTTCCATTCACTCGTCAAGCTAAATAATAGCAATGTTGATCCGAGACGCCCGCTTTTTAGCGGGCGTTTTTCTATTGTGTCTCGGTGCTTGCGCAAATCCGCCACAGACCCGTCTTGTTCTGGGCTCGCCAACCGTCTCTTTGCCCAGACATGCTGAAATCACAGAAGTACCGTTTTTTGCGCAGGAGGACTTTCAATGCGGACCGGCAGCGCTGGCGATGTCCTTGAATGCCGCAGGTATCCAGGTGACACCAGAAACTCTGAAGCCGGAAGTATATCTTCCTGATCGGCACGGCAGCCTGCAAGTTGAAATGCTGGCTGCCGCCAGACGTCATGGCACTGTCGCCTATCAATTGGCGCCCGAACTAAACGATATGCTGCTCGAGATCTCCGCCGGAACGCCCGTTGTGATATTGCAGAACCTGGCGTTTGGCTGGTTTCCGGTTTGGCATTATGCGGTCGCGGTTGGCTACGATCTGGACAGCGCGGAAATCATCCTGCGTTCAGGAACCGAGCAGCGGCAAATATTGCCTATGGCGACATTCGAAAACACCTGGGCGCGCAGTGGCTACTGGGCGATGGTCGCAATGCCGCCGGGAAAAATTCCTGAAACCGCCGAGGAAACCACTTTTGTTGCCGCAGTCAGCGCCGCTGAGAAAATCATAGACCCGGGACGCGCACTGACCACATACATTGCCGCATTGAATCGTTGGCCCGGAAATCTGACAGCGCAAATAGGCGCCGGCAATGCCGCGTATCGATCACATGACCTTGATCAAGCCGCGAGCGTATTTCGTCTAGCCACGCAAGATCACCCGGATTCAGTCGCTGCCTTCAATAATCTGGCGCAAACTCTGGCCGACCAAACACGTTATGAAGAAGCTTTGGAGGCTGCGCGAAAGGCAGTCAGCCTGGGTGGCCCGCTATCGCAAACTGCACAGGAAACGCTGGCCGATATTGAACGCAGAATGAAGTGATAACAGCGCACCTGAAATCCAGCGGTGTATAGAAGCATCAAATGGCTACTGCATTTCAGCTTCCATGTATTCCATGCAGGAAAGATAATCAGGAGAATTGCGGGGTGGTCCCACGACGAAATCGCATTTTTCCAATACGGCCGCTTTTCTTTTTGCCAAATCATCAGCACTTAGATCATTATATTCTTGCGGGGAAGAGCATCCGGCAAGCAACAGCAGGATCGACAAATATCGCATACCCTTCTCCTCTTAGATGGTTGCGGCATATGTTACACAATAATCAATCCTGGGGTAGCGATTCTGCCAGCGCTGTGGTTATCGAGAGGGTAGATTCACCGTCAATTTGCAGCACCAATAAGCGTTGGCATTAATATCTTGTGCCAGTACTACCGAGTGAAGTTGAAGTACCAGCAGCAAACTGCTCGCGATAAGCCGCCGTCAGCATAAATCTATAGAAAGAATATCTCTGATGTGAATCAAGGACAGACGCGGTTCGACAGCATAAACGCGAGCAGTTAAAATGGACAGCATCGAATCCATCATTGATTTTCAGTAATCCAATGAGCGAAAAAATTCAGCAACAGCTCCTGCTTGCCGAGCAATACATGCGCGCCGGTGCTTATGCCGATGCACAAAAGGCTTTGCGCAGGGTCATCGACAAAGCGCGCACCAACGTAGTCGCGTGGCTGCTGCTTGGACAGGTGTACGGATTGCAACAAGCGCACGCTGATGCGGAACAATCCTTTGCGCAGGCGGCCAGACTTAATCCCGGCTCACTGGATGCACATGCTTACCTGGGGTTGGCCTGTATGCATCAAGGCAAGTATGAGCAGGCCATAGCCGCATTCAAGGCGGCGCTCGCCATCCAGCCTCGACTAACGATGGCGTTGGCCAACCTGGTCACACTGCTTCATAAATTGGATCGTCAACGAGAAGCACTGCCCTATCAGGAGCGATGGCTGGTGTTGGAGCCGCACAGTTGCAGTGCGCATTACAGCGCGGCTGTGTTGAATCAGGCAATTCAACAGTTGCCAGCGGCACGAGAGCATTACGAGGAGGTGTTGAAGTTAGGTGCGGCAGGTGTTTCGGCCTACTCCACACAGCTTAATCTGGGTGTGGTTTGCCATGGGCTGCGTGATTTTGAGGCGGCGATCGCACACAGTCGACAGGCGCTCTCCAGCAAACCCGACTGCGCAGTGAGCTATTACAACATTGGCAATGCACAGAAAGAACAGGGCAAACTTGACGAAGCTATCGCCAGTTTCGATGAGGCGCTCAAGATCGATCCCGATTTTGTTGCTGCGCACAGCAACATCTTGTTCTGCATGAATTACGTGGGAGGCTACGATGCGCAGCGAATATACGATCGTCATATAGAGTGGGCCGACCGTCATGCGGCACGCTATATTGCTGCTACACCGCACAACAATGTTCGCGATCCCATGCGCGCCCTGCGTGTCGGGTATGTTTCAGCGGATTTCCGCGAGCATCCGGTTGGATTCTTTCTGGAAGGTGTGCTGCAATATCACTCAGCAACTAACTGTGAAATCTATTGTTACTCCAACTCCGCTCAGGAGGATGCGGTCACCGCGCGCCTGCGCGCACATATTCCCAATTGGCGGCAGATCAGTTCGTTGAACGATGATGCAGTTGCCGCCATGATACGAGCCGATGGAATAGATGTTCTGGTGGATCTGTCCGGGCACACATCGGGCAACCGCCTGCTGGTTTTTGCGCGCAAGCCGGCGCCAGTGCAAGTGACCTGGCTGGGATATTTCAACACCACCGGGTTGAGCAACATGGATTATTTGCTGGCTGATGAAGTGGGCGTCCCCGAGCCTCAACGTCAACGATTCACAGAAACCATCTGGTATCTGCCTGACACCATGTTCTGTTTTACCGCGCCCGCTGTTGACCTCCCGGTAGCGCCATTGCCCGCATTGTCGAACGGCATGATCACCTTTGGATGCTTTCAAAACTTGGCAAAGGTGGATGACGGTGTACTGACGGTGTGGGGGGAAATTTTTTCCGCTCTGCCGAATGCAAGGTTGCGCATGCAGTGCAAGCAACTAGGCAATCCGGTGCAGATAGAGCAGATGACTCAACGATTGCAACATTACGGCATCACTCCCTCCCGTGTGATTTTGCATGGTCCGATGCCCCGTGAGGGATATCTGGCAGCGCACGCCGAAGTTGATTTGATTCTGGATACTTTTCCTTATACGGGTTGCACCACAACCAGCGAAGCGCTGTGGATGGGTGTGCCTACCCTGACTTTGGCAGGAGATACGTTGTACTCAAGGCAGGGTGCAAGCCTGCTCACGGCAGCCGGATTAAAGGATTGGGTAGCCGAGAGCAGACAGGACTACGTCGATCGCGCACTCGCGCTTGCCGGCGACTTTTCCAAGCTGGCCGCGCTACGCGCCGGCTTGCGCGAGCAGGTGCTGGCGTCACCGCTGTTCGATCCACCACGTTTTACGCACAATCTGGAAGTGGCACTTAGGGGAATGTGGCAGGCGCGTGATAGGTCACCACCCTGAGTCGACATAGCCCCTTGTTGGTCCGGTTAACCGCTGTTGCGCAACCCTGTTGCGATGCCATTGATGGTGAGATGGATTGCACGCTTCACCAGTGCATCATTATCTCCGGCACGGTGGCGTTCCAGCAATGCGACCTGCAAGTGATTGAGAGGATCGATGTATGGCATGCGGGTCAGCAGGCTGCGAGCGAACGCCGGGTTGTCCTGCAACAGCGTGGTATTGCCGGTGACGGCGAACAGCATTTCCACTGTGCTTTCCCACTCACTGTTGATTGCGCCGAAGATCCGTTCACGCAAGGCGACATCTTCAACCAGCTCGGCATAGCGCGAGGCGATGCCCATGTCGGTCTTGGACAGCACCATGTCCATGTTGGACATCAGTCCGCGGAAAAACGCCCAGTTCTTGTACATCTCCTGCAGTTGCGCAAAACCGGCGTTGCCTTCGCGCTCCATGAAACTTGTCACCGCGCTGCCGAAACCGAACCAGCCGGGCAACAGCGTGCGGGTCAGCCCCCAGCTGAATACCCACGGAATGGCGCGCAAATCCTCGATCCGATCCGAAGGCTTGCGCGACGAGGGCCGGCTGCCAATGTTCAGCTCTGCGATCTCGCGGATCGGTGTAGCGGAGAAGAAATAATCGTTGAAACCCGGCGTCTCGTACACCAGTTTGCGGTAGGCGGCAAACGCATCGAGACTCAACGCCTCCATGATCCGGTGGTATTCCGGCATGGTGCTGTCGGCGCCGCGGTGATGCAGGAGCGTGGCTTCCATCGTTGCTGCGATCAGCGTTTCCAGGTTGCGGCGGCCGATTTCCGGGTTTGAATATTTGCTGGAGATCACTTCACCCTGTTCGGTGATGCGGATCTGTCCGTTCACGCTGCCCGGCGGCTGCGCGAGTATCGCGTCGTAGCTGGGGCCGCCACCGCGGCCGACTGTGCCGCCGCGGCCATGGAACAGGCGCAGCTCGACGCCGTGCTTCCCGAACACCTTAACAAGAATGACTTCGGCTTTGTAGAGTTCCCAGTTCGCAGTCAGATAGCCGCCATCCTTGTTGCTGTCGGAATAACCCAACATCACTTCCTGAGTATTGCCGCGACTGCTCAACAGCTTGCGGTAGAGAGGAATGGCAAACAGCTCGTCCATGATGACACCGCAAGCGCGCAGGTCTTCTATGGTTTCGAACAGCGGAATGATGTTGACATGCAGCTTGTCGCTGCCTTCGAGCAACCCGACCTGTTGCAGCATCAGCATGACCTCCAGCAGGTCGCTCACGGCGTCGGTCTTGGAGATGATGTGGTTGGGCAGTGCTGCGCGACCGTAGCGTTGATGGATCTGTGTGGCGGCCTGCATGATGCGCAATTCGCTTTGCGCCACATCGGAATATTGCTTGATGTCTGCGAGCAGCGGCTTCTCGGCTTGCAATGCAGCAAGCAGAACTTTGCGTCGCTCGGCTTCGTTCAGGTCTTTGTAGTTTGCCTTGCCCGAACTGTGAGAGAACAACTCGCTGACGGTTTGCTCGTGGACCGCGCTGTGTTGGCGCATGTCGAGGGGTGCCAGATGGAAACCGAACACTTCAGCGGCGCGGCGCAGGTAGGCAATACGGCCGCGCGCCAGGTAAACCGCACCGTGCTTGAATAGTGAGTCGATCAGCACATCCAGATCAGCGATGAATTCCTCCGGGGTGGCATACGGCTGCACATCCTTGCTCACCGGCGGCAGATGCGAGATTTTGTGCCCCAGATGGTCGGCGGTGGTCGACAGCCGCGAATAGATCAGGATCAGCGCGCGGCGGTACGGTTCGTCACTGCGGCTGTCAGTCTTGTCAGGTGAAGCATCGGAAAGCCTGCGCAATTCATCGGTGACTTCCACCAATCTGTCGGTCAAACTCAGACGTGTGCCGAGGAT
>JBARHM010000505.1:0-2201 GCA_049799235.1 Gallionella sp. | reverse complement strand
GCTTGGTAGTCCGGGCGATCGCCGACATGAACGTCGGCGGATGGGGCAAATCGCCGCCGTAATGAGCAAAGTGATGCTCGGTGACCCAAATATGATCGTAGCCAAGCCGGTCCATCTCTTCCATCTGACCGAACATTTTCTGGTAAAACTCGCTCACCGATCCGTCGAGATCCGGCACGTAAGTCGGTAGATAATGCGATCCAAACTTGGTCACGCCCATGGTTTGCTAAACCTCCAAGAAATTTCATTCAACATATAATTAGCTCGCCGGGAAGAAGTCAACGGCACGGGCCACACCCATAATCCGTTGATAAGCAGTTAAACGGCTACGGCAGCAGCTGGCGCAGCGCGTAATCAGCGGGACAAGCGAGGCCTTGCACCCTCGCTGTCAGCGATCAGCTCGACACAGTTCACTTATAGGGTCGTTCAATCGCTATTCAAACGCGTTTGACGCAAATCGCTGGGGCACCCCCGGCATTGTGGGCTGCGCAGATATTTAGGTGAGAGGCACGCAGCGCTTTTTCAAGGGCTGGAAAACTCCAACAACTGGCTTCTCGCCGCTCGGTAACCGATCAACCCTTCAGTGATTTTCAGAAACGTCATGCGCGCGTGCGAGACCACCTTGCCGGCTACCCCGATCAGATGAAACCTCAACGCCTTCATCCGCACCGGCCAAAAGTTGTTCGGTAAAGCCTTGCGCTTCATAATCGAGATCACGTTGTAACAAAGACAGTTGAGTCGCCACCACGCCGCGTTGGCGTAAAATCGCCCGCACGCCATGACGCCTCCCGCTAAATCGTTCTTCACCACGTCGTGAACCTTCTCCACACTGCCGCAGCGCTCGCGCTGCCAGCGCAACAGCTCTTCACCCTCCATCTCCCATCGGTTGGTCACCACCGCGTAGTAGTGATAGCTTTTGCCGTCCGCAAAGAGCTCGGTCTGCCAGGGCCTTACCCGGATCGCTAAATAGCGGTCCGGCTTCAGGTTCTTTTTCACCGATGCATCCGAGGGTATGAACTCGACCTCCGCCCACTCTTTTCTTCCTTCGATCAGTCCCTTCTCGGTCAGCCGTCGCAATGGCTTCCACGCCGACTCAGATAGCGAGACGATCTTGCCTCTGAGCGCTTCGCTGACATCGGCGCTGATGGCAAAATAGACGGGCACCAGTTTCCCGTTTAGCTCTATCCCTTCACGCATCGTATCTAACAGCTTGTGTTGGTAAGCCGCGCTGTCGGAGCGAAAGTAGATCGTCTCAACACTGTGTGGCAAAGCTCTGACCGCTCGCAGAAACGAGCTCAGACAATCCATCCCCGCCGGCACATTGCCGTCGCGAAACTCGTCGGCCAATATCAAATCTTGCTCCACCCAGTAGTTGATCACCGGCTGATACCCACGCTCGCCCAAGTACGTCATCCGGCTCTGTTCTTTGTGGCTCTCCACCACCGTGGCATCCTGGTCGATGGTAGCCTGTTTAGGTTCTTCCTTGCGGCTCGCCTTTAGCACCACTTCCCGTTGGACCTCCCACAGCCCGGCTAGCGGTGCTGTCTCCGGTGCGATAAAAGCTCCCTGTTCGGGCCTTGGCTTCAACAACTTCTCATCGTGAAAACCGTAGAGAAAAAATCGCACCGCTTCGGCCAATGGCAGTTCGCCCACCAACAGCTTTAACCCAGCATCCGAGCCCAGCCGCTCGATATCTTCCAGACAATCCCCGCCGGCCGCCATCAGCGCGATTAAACTTTGCACATACTCCGACTCGCTAAAGCCGCGTTGACGCCGCTTGATGCGAACATGCTCTTTGACCAACCGCGCCAACCCTAATGCCTCACAGGTCTCCAACACCAACGGCAGCCCGCTGTACGAGGTCAGCGCATCTCCGGTTTCATCCTCGATCAGCTTGAACGGCAATAAACCTTCTCTCTCCGCCATCCTTTCACCTCCTCGGTGATTCCTGATGGCTGACTCTATCATCAAAAATACTTGCCGTAATTGAGAAATCCCACTGCGCGACTAAATTACTTACGGATCAAGGCCACACTGTACCATTCAACGAGCGCGGCGATTTACATCACGAAAACATTCGCATAGGAAAGTTAGATAGCGCTCGATCAAAATAGGAGACGGCACATGATTCACACGCGCATTTGCGATCTGCTCGGCATCGACCATCCCATCGTGCTCGGCGGCATGGGCAGCGCCACCAC
>JBARHM010000504.1:0-9257 GCA_049799235.1 Gallionella sp. | reverse complement strand
CACGTGAGGTGGCGTAATCTGGCAACTTGTTGGAAAGATAAGGGCGGACCAAACGAGCATTCTTCGCATCAGTGGCTATGAATATCATCGTCCCGGATATTTCGGTGATGTCTGCAAATATCGAGGTGTTATCGCCGAACTCGATCTCGCGTAATATCGTGCCTCCCGATGCATTCCACTCATCCTCGAAGGCAGCCTGCAGCCGTTTGGAAAGTTGCTCGCGGGTCGTGATGATGATGGCCTGATTCAAGTTCTTTTGTCTGGCCAAATGCGCAATCTGGCGGGCTTCCGCTTCTATGGCCATGCCAAAATAGTAGGTGTTTTGCGCGGGCGGGGTATCTATCACATTCAAACTCAGTGTCGGCACCGGGGTGTTGCGGGACTCTGCCAATGCGGTGACACCGTTACGAGTGATTGGACCCACAACTGCGAGTGCACCGTTTGATACTGCTTGGCGATATACCGAGACTACGCTGTTATTCTCATCAAAATTGTCATATGCCTGTATCGGTAATACCTGCCCATCCAGCTTAGCGGCGGCCACAAATCCCCCTTCTACAGCGCTGGCTGATGATCCAAAAATGGGTGACCGCAATGGCAACAGCAGTGCGATGTGGGGAATGGCATGTGCCTTGTCAACAATGATAGGTTCGACAACGATAGCTTCTGGTATTGCAGGCATGACGGGTACGGGTACGGGCGCGGGTACGGGAATCTCAACCTCGCTGACCGGCGCAGCAGGCTTTTCTTCGCTGGGCTTATACGGTAGGGTAGGTGTACAAGCGTATAGTGCAAACAGGGTAGAGAGTACGAGGAGTGCACGTTGCATAGCGAACATCCGCAAAAATTGGAAGCTGCATTATATGTAGTTGCCACACCGATTGGAAATTTACACGATATCACGCTGCGCGCCCTGGAGGTGCTGGCTGTGGCCGACGTAATCGCGGCTGAAGACACTCGCAAAACCGGATATCTGCTGGCACATCACCACATCAGCGCAAAACAGCTGATGGCGGTGCATCAACATAACGAGCGCGGTGCTGCGGAAAAGATCATCACGCTGTTACACGCCGGGCAGAGCGTGGCTTATGTCAGCGATGCGGGCACACCGGCGGTGAGCGACCCGGGGGCGTTGCTGGTGCAGGCGGTGCGGTCAGCCGGGCTGCGTGTCATCCCGATACCCGGGGCGAATGCGGCGATCGCGGCCTTGTCAGCGGCTGGAACTTTATCAACGGCAGGCTTGGCCGAGCCGCATTTTCTGTTCTACGGGTTCTTGCCCAACAAATCCTCCGCGCGTCGTGCAGCTTTGCAGACATTGAGCAGTCATCCTTACCCTCTGGTGTTTTACGAAGCTCCGCACCGTATCGTCGAATGCGTATCGGATCTGTGCGCGGTGCTGGGAGGCGAGCGTCAGGTCGTGCTGGCGCGCGAGATCACCAAGCTGTTCGAAACGATACATGCCTGTGCACTGCATGATGCCGAGGCATGGTTAATTTCCGACAGCGACCGGCAGCGCGGCGAGTTCGTCGTGCTGGTTTCGGGCGCTCAACCTCAATCAGGACTGTCGGCAGAAACGCGCAAAACGTTATCTTTGCTACTCGAAGAGTTGCCGCTCAAACAGGCAGTGCAACTCGCCGCAAAGATCAGCGGTTCCAACCGCAACGAGCTGTATCAGTCCGCATTGCAGATGAAGAAGCAGGATCATGATGATGGCGATACCATCCGTACCGACGAAGTCTGAAACAGTGGATCTACCGCCGCTGATCCATGCGCTGATGGATCCGTCCTGCTATGACCATGCGGTAGGCCAGGTGCAGCTGGTTGAAACGCATATCTCGTGGGTGCTGCTCACCGGTATGTATGCCTACAAGATCAAAAAACCGGTGGATCTGGGTTTTCTGGATTTCAGCACGCTGGAGCTGCGACAACAGGCATGCGCCGATGAAGTGCGCTTGAACCGGCGATTGGCGGCGGAAATTTATCTGGATGTGGTGGCCATCACCGGCAGCGCGGAAGCACCGCGCGTCAACGGACAGGGCAGCGCCATCGAATACGCGGTGCAGATGCGCCAGTTCCCGATCGATGCTACGCTGGATCGTTTGTCTGAGCGCGGCGAACTGGGAAATGTTCACATAGACCAACTCGCCGCGCGACTGGCGCAATTCCACCTGGGCGAGAGCCAGATAGCGCCCGCAGATAGTAGGTGGGGTGAGCCGGAAACGATAGCGAAGCCGGTCGCGGAAAATTTCCAACTTCTGGCTGAACGGTTGAACGACCGGGCTGAACGCCGGCGCCTGGCCGCATTGCAAAACTGGTGCGTTGCCGAACACGCCCGGCTCACGCCAATAATGCATCAGCGCAAACGCAAGAACATGGTCCGCGAATGCCACGGCGATCTTCATCTGGGCAACCTGGCTTGGGTGGACGGGCAGATCGTCATTTTCGACTGTATCGAATTCAGCCCTGCGTTGCGCTGGATCGATATCATCTCGGAAGTCGCCTTCTGTTTCATGGATCTGCTGCATCGCCGTCACAGCGGTCTGGCGATGCGCTTTTTGAATGCCTGGCTGGAAACTAGCGGCGACTATAAGGGCGTGGACTTGTTGCGCTATTACTCGGTATATCGCGCCTTGGTGCGCGCCAAGGTGGCTGCGTTGCGCGCCGATCAGTCGGGTGGCAGTGATGTCCTCAGAGCCGAGGTCAGTTCCTGTTTGCTGCTGGCCGAACAACTGACGCAGAACATGCCGACCCAATTGTGGATCACGCACGGCCTGTCCGGTTCCGGCAAGACCACGCTCAGCCAGACATTATTGCAAGACTACGGAATGATACGGCTGCGTTCCGATGTCGAGCGCAAGCGGTTGGTCGGACTCGCTGCGTTGGTACATAGCGAAGCCGGGATCGGGCAGGGGATGTATACGCAGGAAGTCGGTCGCCGCACTTACCAGCACCTGTCACGATTGGCAGAAAGGTTGCTGACCACCGGTTGGCCGGTGATCGTCGATGCGGCTTTTCTCGAACGATGGCAACGGGATATGTTCAGGGAAATTGCGCATCGGCGAGGATTGCGTTTGAACATTCTGAACATCACTGCCGACCTGGCAACGCTGCGTGAACGCGTTATTCAGCGCGCCGTACAAGGTCAAGACGCATCAGAGGCTGACTTGCGGGTTCTGGAGCACCAGCTTGAAACCGAGCAGCCTCTGGGCTATGACGAGCTGGAAGAAGTGTCTCGGATATCCGGTGCAACTGTGACGAACGGGTGAGATATCAGATACGAAACGGCTTCGTTGGCTTTACTTTCAAACAGGCGTTTGATACTCTCGAATCCCAATTTTAGTTCCGTTCCAATTCTCTGATATTCCTTTGTGACTGCTTATCACAGAGGTTTTGGGCAATTTGCTCAATATTTATTGCTCACGCTCCGTTAGTTCAACAATGCTGGCTACTCGTGTGGCGCGAGCTATTTACTTTTTTACATTGCGGGGTTCAACATGACTACGCTGACCAAACCAATTTTTTTTATACTGCTGACTGCCAGTCTGGCTGGTTGTGGAGGCGCTGATAAACAAGCGAGTGGACCCGGCGGCCCTGGAGATGGTATGCCCCCACCTGAAGTGGATGTGATAACGGCTAAGGCAGGAAGTGTGACTGTCACCAAGGATCTGCCCGGGCGTCTTCAGGCTTACCGCACCGCAGAAGCACGCGCTCGCGTCGAAGGTGTGATTGAAAAGCGCCTGTTCCGGGAAGGCAGTGAAGTCAAAGCGGGCCAGTCGCTGTTCCAAATCGATCCACGCATCTATCAATCCGCAGCTGTATCGGCAAAAGCGAACCTGGCGGTTGCCCGACAGAATCTGGAACGATACGAAACCTTGTTGAAAATGAAAATGGTTAGCCAGCAAGCCTACGATCAGGCGGAAGCGCAGGTCCTGCAAGCGGAGGCTGCCTTGACACGTGCGAAGGATGATTTGGAAAATGCCAGCGTTCCCGCTGCGATATCCGGACATATCGGGCGCGCCTTGGTGACGGAGGGTGCGTTGGTCGGCAAAGGGGAGCCCACATTGCTGGCGACCATAGAACAAATAGATCCTATCTATGCAAATTTTACGCAATCCGGTGGCGACTTGCTGCGCTTTAAACAGGCGATCAAGGCAGGCACCCTCAAGCGGGATAGATCCGCCAAGGTGGAATTGCTGCTCGAAGATGGCAGCGTCTATGCATATACCGGCAATATATTCTTTACCGACTTGGCCGTCGATCCGGGTACCGGGTCGGTGTCATTGCGTGCTGAATTTCCCAACCCAAAACACGATTTGTTGCCCGGCATGTTCGTGCGCGTCCGTTTTTCTGAAGCGGTGACAGAAAATGCCATAAGCATTCCGCAGCGTGCCGTGCAAGCCGGCCCGCAAGGGCAGTTCGTGATGGTGGTCGGGGCGGAAAACAAGGTGATACCGATGCAGGTGAAGACCGGGAGCATGGCTGGAGGCGATTTCATCATTGCCGAGGGACTCAAGGGCGGTGAACAGATCATCGTGAATGGTTTGCAGAAAGCCCGGCCAGGTTCGGTCGTAAGCCCAGTGCCGCTATCAGAAGCACCCGCAGGGGGTACGCCACCAGACACTCGCCCTTCGGGCGGTCATGGCGCAGATAGAGGGCAGAAGACGGAAGACAGAACTCCGTCTTCGTCGAAATACACATCTTCGAATAAGCCGTAGGGCCGCGCCATGCTCGCAAAATTCTTCATTGACCGCCCGATCTTCGCGTGGGTCATCGCTTTGATCATCCTGCTGTGCGGCGGGCTGGCACTGCGCAACCTGCCGGTGGCATCCTATCCTGCGGTTGCTCCCCCCGCTTTGGCTGTCACGCTCGTCTATCCCGGCGCATCGGCTCAGGTGGTGGAAGAAACCGCTGTCGCTCTGATCGAGCAGGAATTGAACGGCATCGAGCATTTGCTCTACATGGACTCGTCTTCCGAGCTGGGCCGAGGCAGTATTACGCTGACATTCGAGGCGGGCACCGATCTCGACATTGCTTCTGTCGAAACACAGAACCGCGTCAAGCGTGCCGAACCGCGCCTGCCGGAAGATGTGCGCCGCGCGGGCATAACCGTGGCGAAGTCGGCGCGGAATTACCTGATGTTCGTCGCGCTCATTTCGCCGGACAAGAGCCGTGACAATGTTGCGCTGGGCAGTTATGCAGCGTCAAACGTGCTGGAGAACATCCGCCGGGTGCCGGGCGTGGGCGAGGCGATACTTTTCGGCACCGAGTACTCGATGCGGCTGTGGCTGAAGCCCGAGAAACTCCATGCCTATAATCTGTCGCCCGGTGATGTCAGCAAGGCCGTTCGCGCCCAGAACACCCAGCTCGCAACCGGTGAGCTCGGGCAATTACCTGCGTCACCAGGTCAACAGTTGAATGCGGCGATCGTCACCAGGAGCAAGCTGTCCACGCCGGAAGAATTCGGAAACGTCATTTTGCGCGCCAATCCGGACGGCTCCACCGTCCGGGTCAAAGACGTGGCCCGGGTGGAGTTGGGAGCGCAGGATTATTCGATTGCCGCGCGCATCGATGGGCAACCGGCTTCGGCAATCGCGATCCGCCTGTCGCCCTCGGCCAACGCATTGGATACCGCCAAAGCGGTCAAGGCCAAGATGACGGAACTGGCAAAATTTTTCCCCACTGGAATCGACTGGCTGGTGCCTTACGACACCTCGAAATTCGTCGAGATTTCAATCAGCGAAGTAGTGAAGACGCTGGCGGAAGCGATGCTGCTGGTGTTCATCGTCATCTATCTGTTCCTGGGAGATCTGCGCGCCACCTTCATTCCCGCCATCGTCGTGCCGGTTGCGCTGGTCGGCGGCTTGGTGGGATTGTATGCCGTCGGCTACTCGATCAACACCCTGACCTTGTTTGCGATGGTGCTGGCCGTCGGTATCGTGGTGGATGATGCCATCGTGGTGGTGGAAAACGTGGTACGCATCATGACCGAAGAAGGCTTGGCGCCGCGCGAGGCAACCCGCAAAGCGATGGGGCAGATATTCGGCGCCATCATCGCGATCACCCTGGTGCTATGCGCCGTATTCATTCCGATGACTTTTTTCGGCGGCTCGGTGGGTGCAATATACCGCCAGTTCGCGGCCACCCTGATTTTGACCATTCTGTTCTCGGTGCTGATGGCGTTGACGCTGACACCGGCGCTGTGCGCCACACTGCTACAAAACTCACCCGGCCATGAGATGGTGCCGACGACGGGCTCGCTCGGCTGGTTCAATCGTTTCTTCAGCAAGACAACCACAAGATACAAGTCCGGGGTATCTGGCGTGTTGAAACGCACGGGTC
The DNA here is from genome assembly GCA_049799235.1 of Gallionella sp. Classification (GTDB taxonomy): domain Bacteria; phylum Pseudomonadota; class Gammaproteobacteria; order Burkholderiales; family Gallionellaceae; genus Gallionella. The sequence continues at coordinate 2,918 of JBARHM010000504.1, read as the reverse complement.
GCTATCTGTTGCTCTATTTGGCTCTCATTGTTGCCGTGGGCTGGCTGTTCGAGCGGCTGCCAACCAGTTTTCTGCCGGAAGAGGATCAGGGCTATTTCATCAGTGTGATCCAGTTGCCGCCGGGCGCCACGCGGGAGCGCACCAGGGATGTGCTGACCGAAGTCGAGCAGTTCTATCTCAGTCAACCCGAGGTGAAACACGTCATCGGCGTGCTCGGATTTTCCTTCTTTGGCCGAGGGCAGAATGCCGCGATCACTTTTGTCCGGTTGAAGGAATGGGATGAAAGGCCTGCTCCGGACAACTCTGCTTCTGCGCTGGTGAAACGCGCCAATATGATGTTGTTCCGCATCAAGCAGGCGATGATCTTCTCCATCAACGTCCCGCCGATTCCCGAGCTGGCGGCTGTCGGGGGATTCGATTTCCGTCTGCAAGACCGTGCCGGACTGGGGCGGGAAAAACTGCTCGAAGCACGCAACATGGCACTAGGTTTGGCAAGCCAGCACCCCGCGCTGATGGGCGTGCGGCCTGAGGGGCAGGAACCGGGGCCGCAGCTACTGATAGACATAGACCGCCTGAAAGCGCAGACATTGGACATAGACATCTCCGACCTGAACGAAACCCTGCAGTCTGCGCTAGGTGTGGCCTACATCAATGATTTCGTCCGTAATGGACGCATCCTGCAGGTGCAGATGCAGGCGGATGCTGATAACCGCACGACGCCGGAGCAGATATTGCGGATACCAGTGCGGAACAAGAAGGATGGGATGGTGCCGCTGTCCGAGATAGCCGAGTCACGCTGGGTCGTGGATCTGCCCAAGCTGGATCGTTACAACGGGCTGCCGTCGATGAAGATTGCCGGCAGTCCAGCGCCTGGCCGCAGCAGCGGCGAGGCATTGGCGGCCATGGAAGAAGTAGCGGCAAAATTGCCTGTCGGCTTCGGCTTCGAATGGTCCGGGACATCAAGTGAAGAGCGTCTTTCCGGCAGCCAGGCGCCCTTTTTGTTTGGGCTTTCGGTAATCGCCGTATTCCTGTGCCTTGCCGCCCTATATGAGAGCTGGTCCGTCCCGGTCGCGGTGATCCTGGTGGTGCCGATCGGCATACTGGGCGCGCTGGCTGCTGTTACGCTACGCGGATTACCCAATGATGTTTACTTCAAGGTTGGCCTGATCGTCATCATTGGACTTGCTGCGAAAAATGCGATCCTGATCATCCAGTTCGCCCGCGATTTGCAGGACAAGGGACACGATCTGATCGAGGCTACGCTGGAAGCTTGCCGTCTGAGGTTCCGACCGATCCTGATGACCTCTATCGCATTTGTGCTGGGCGTCTTGCCCCTGGCCATTTCCACCGGGGCGGGCGCGAATGGGCGCCATGCGATCGGCACTGGTGTAATGGGCGGCATGATCGCCGCGACAGTGCTGGCTGTGTTTCTTGTGCCGGTCTTCTATGTGGTTGTCCGCCGTATCTTCCCCGGACATGCGCGCAAGTCCATGCAGGAGAATAACCATGATCAATAAATCCGCGTCGGTTGGGATTCCAGCGCTATTTGGCAGACGTTCGCTGATGTCCGATTATAAACATCCCGCCGCTTCCATCTAGGCCATTTGGTCAAGCGGTATGTGCCCAGAGAATCTAGCAAATGATGACAGAAGCACAAATCAAAAATTCCAGTGAACAAACCCGGATGCGTTTGCTGGAAGCGGCGCGCGAGGTGTTTTCACAATTCGGATTCCAGGGTGCGACAGTGCGCGAGATTTGCCGTCGCGCCGAGGCGAATGGCGCAGCGGTGAATTATCATTTTGGCAGCAAGGATGGCCTGCTCGCAGAAGCCTTGAATTTCGCGCCACTCAAAGCCATGCAGAAAGCCAACGTCAAAGCCGGAGAGTGCCCGAAGTTGCGTCTGCGCCTGTACATTCATGATTTGATGCTGATGCTGCTGGATGAAAAAAATCCATCCTCGCAATGCCAGATCATGGCGCGCGAGCTGGCTGATCCCACTCCCGCGCTGGACAAGATCGTGCGGGAAGCGATACAGCCGATGCATGAGTTTCTTGGCAAGCTGGCGCGCGAGATCGCCGGTGACAGAGTCAGCGAAGTCGAATTGCGCCGCTGCGTGCACAGCATCTTCGGCCAGTGTTTGTTTTACCGGCACTCGCAGCCGGTGCTGCAGAGGCTGCATCCCAAGTTGCGCTATGACCACAAGGAGATCGAAGCGATAGCGGAGCACATTGCGGAGTTTTCATTGGCCGGAATCAAACACCTTGCAAAAAATCGAACATGAAAAGCAAAGCGATTTCTTATCTATCGATAAATTACTGATCTGCTATGCGACTTTGGATGCTGCAATTCCCGCTATCTGGATGCCAGGGGTCTTGTAGCTGCATGGAAAGAGGCATTGCTGGCGCAGCAGGCCCTGTTGGGGTCAACTGTGGGATACAGGTACCACCCGCAGTTGATACGGTTCCTCATGCAGGACGAGTCTGTTCAGGCAATCGCCATTTTTCTGGCTTTCCTTGCCGCCGAGGCAAATCTGCGCGGTTATCTTTTGATAGCAGCAAGATCATCGTCAAAATTCAACGCACAAATCGAGGAAACCAGCGGGCAGTTGCAATATGAGTGGTTGCACTTGAAACGAAAACTCGAGTTCAGGTCACCTGAGCAATACAATCGATACAGGAATGTCGCGATGGCTGAACCTAATCCTCTATTCAGCATTGTTCCGGACGATGTCAGGGACCGGGAAAAGATTTAATGGGCACATTTTACGGTTCCCGGCCTTTGCCCAGCTCACCTGCCTGTCTGCATACCCGCGGACAAGCATTGCAGAATTCATGAAAACGCCGCTTGCAGTGCCCAGACGATTGCAATCCATGGGTGAGGAACTTGCGAACAGCATCAGTCACGGAACAGCGCTGATC
>JBARHM010000503.1:0-2139 GCA_049799235.1 Gallionella sp. | reverse complement strand
TGCTTTCCAAGGCTTCGTAACCGTGAAACGCGGTGGCCGGGCCTTCATACTCGAGGTTTGCCTCCATTCTGAACTTTCCAGCAGCGCGCGCCTGCTCTTTCTGGCGGGTCATCGCGGCATCGAACATCGCCACATCCACGGCGATATTATGCTCGCGGCAGATGTCCTGGGTCAGGTCGAGCGGGAAGCCGAACGTGTCGTGCAACTTGAAAGCGGTCTCACCGTTGAATATATTGCTTCCCTGCTTTTTCAACTCGGACAGATCGTCTTCGAGGATCGCCATGCCATGTTCGATGGTGGTGAAGAAGCGATCCTCCTCCTGCTTGAGCACCTCCATCACGCGCCCCTGCTCCGCCGGCAACTCGGGATAAGCCGCCCCCATTTCAGCGACCAGATCGGGAACCATCTTGTGGAAGAATGCTGCGCGCGCACCGAGCTTGTAACCGTGGCGGATCGCTCGGCGGATGATGCGGCGCAATACATAGCCGCGCCCCTCGTTGCCCGGGATCACCCCGTCGGCGATCAGGAAGGAACACGCGCGGATGTGGTCCGCCAGCACTTTGAGCGAATTGTTGGTGAGGTCATTTGACCTGGTTACGCGTGCCGCCGCGCAGACCAGATTCTGGAACAGGTCTATCTCGTAGTTGCTGTGCACATGCTGCAATACCGCAGAGATTCTTTCCAACCCCATGCCGGTATCCACCGATGGCTTGGGCAACGGATGCATCACCCCATGCTCGTCACGGTTGAACTGCATGAACACGTTATTCCAGATCTCGATATAGCGGTCGCCGTCTTCATCGGGAGAGCCCGGGGGACCGCCCCAGATGTCGGGGCCGTGATCGTAAAAGATCTCGGTGCACGGACCGCATGGGCCGGTATCGCCCATCATCCAGAAATTGTCCGATGCATAACGCGCGCCCTTGTTGTCGCCGATGCGGATCACCCGCTGCGCCGGCACACCGATCTCTCTGGTCCAGATGTCGTAGGCCTCATCGTCCTCTGCATACACCGTCACCCACAGCTTGTCCTTGGGTAATTTGTAAACATCGGTCAGCAATTCCCACGCATACTTGATCGCGTCGCGCTTGAAATAATCGCCGAAGCTGAAATTGCCCAGCATCTCGAAGAAGGTGTGATGGCGCGCGGTGTAACCGACGTTCTCCAGATCGTTGTGCTTGCCGCCGGCACGCACGCATTTCTGAGAGGATGCGGCACGGGTGTAGGGGCGCTTGTCGAAACCGAGGAACACATCCTTGAACTGGTTCATCCCCGCGTTGGTGAACAATAGCGTCGGATCTTCGTGCGGCACCAGCGAACTGGAAGCGACCACGGTGTGGCCTTTGGACGCGAAATAATCCAGGAATTTCTGGCGGATCTCACTGCTTTTCATTGCACACCTTAAGTATCGAATATCACTTGAAGAACGGCGTGCATCATAACATGCGCGACCTCAGCATCTATATCATGACAGGGAAGGAAGGCAGTAGTTGTAGGGCGGGTTCAACAAAGTCAGGCAATCCACTGTTAAACAACTAGCCATCCCACTAAGCAACCAAAAGACGGTTGCCAAGTGGTTGGTTATATCCAGCAAGCTGAACGTGGAATTGATACAGCGCAGCCCGCCGGATGGTTACAAACATTCGGCGCATTACGCCTTACGGCTAATGCGCCCTGCGCTGGCCGCATTTACCTGCACGCAGTTCCGCCAGAGCTTTATCAGCAAAATTAATGGTGTTGATGAGTAGACGGATGATCGAGCATTTTTCCGGGCGCATTTGTGATTTCCTCGAACAACAAATGCCATTTCTTGTTGAATTCACCAAAAGTTATCTTGCCGTTATACAAGTCCTGCACAAGGCCCAAAAAAGTCATATGCAGGCTGATCGAAACATGGTTCGGGCTGAGATTAACGCACTCCGATCTAGCGTCTATCAATTCGGCTATAGCACTTAGCTGCAGTTCATCAGGGCGTGTCTCGTCAGCCAGCATTTGAGGGCTGGCTGTATCTTGCCCATCGAGCACCAGATGGTTTGCGATTGAAGAAAACCTGCCATCATTTTTCAATCCTTCCAAGCATAGTGAAGTCTTGTCTTGATTCCCTGCAAAGGAATAACCGGAAATAAATATGGAAATAAC
>JBARHM010000502.1:0-6230 GCA_049799235.1 Gallionella sp. | reverse complement strand
CCGGCCCGGTGCAGGTAATGCGTATGGAACACGAACAAATGAATACGCTTATCGAACAAATGGCAAGCGCATTGGTTCAGCAGGATGCGCAAATATATGGAGGCCTGTCTGAAACGCTTCTGATTGTGATGCAACAGCACAACCTCAAGGAAGAACAAATGCTCTACCCCCTTGCAGATCACTTCTTGGCAACACAGCGAGAGACACTGCTTGATAACATGCGAATTGTTTGACCATCATGTGCGCAACCCTGACACATGAGCTGGATGTGCGCGGATTGCCGCCGCCAGAACCATTCGAACGCATCATTGTCGCGTTGCAGGCACTCCCCGCAGGAGATTTTTTGCATGTGCATATTCATCGCGAACCCTACCCGCTTTACAAGGTTTTGCTCGACGGGGGCTATTCCTGGCAGACCACAGAGCTGGATGATGGCAGCTTTTCAATTCGCATCAACTATAGCGAATGAAGCCCATCCCACTCAGTACTGAGCAGGCACCGCCGATTTCTGTACCGCTGCGATTCTTTACAGCTGCCCCGCTATTCTTGCTGGTAGCCGCACTGATGTTAGTGTCAGGCTCGGACAATCCATTTACCGATATACACTCTCCAGCGTTGCTTGCGGCGACACACAGCATCACCCTGGGATTCATGGCGATGATCATGCTGGGTGCGATACAGCAGATCCTCCCGGTGGTGATTGTCAGCCCTATGCCGGCCTCACGATTGACTGCATGGGTCACATTTTTGTTGCTGATATCCGGAGCAGTGTTACTACCAGCAGGATTCATGCTGGGCAATCCGGTATTGCTAAATCTTGCCTGGCCCCTATTGGGATTGGCTTTTATGACCTTCATCATTGCCAGCCTGGCCAGTCTGGCGTTCTCTTCTGCACAAAACCACACCAAGACCGCGATACTGCTTTCTATCCTCTCGCTCGGTGGCGCCATTGCATTGGGCATGCTGCTGGCGCGCGGTTATGCTTCGGGCTCAATGCTGCCCTACACCAAGTTGGCCGCAGCCCATGTCAGCCTGTCGTTGGGCGGCTGGGTTTTGCTGCTGATTATCGGCGTGTCCTATCAAGTAGTGCCGATGTTCCAGCTCACACCGAACTACCCGAAATGGTTAGCCAGCGGTTTGGCTCCCGCGCTGTTCATCGTTCTGCTGCTGAACCTGCTGTCCATGCTGCTCGAACCCAGGCCGCACTGGGTAGTCATCGTTGCACAAAGCCTGTTCTGGTTATTGGCGGGCTGCTATGCCGTGACCACACTCATATTGCAAAGCAAGCGTCGCCGCCGGATTGCAGATGCCACTTTGAGTTTTTTCAGGCTGGGGATGATGACTCTGCTATGCGCTGCGCTGTTTGACATAGCGTCTCTCTTTTTCCCGCATATTGAACTTTTCGAAACGCTATCCGCTATATCATTCTTGCTCGGCTTTGCCATGTCATTGATACACGGCATGCTATACAAGATCGTTCCCTTTCTGGTGTGGTTTCATCTGTTCCGTGCTGGAATAAAACGTGGCGTTCCAAATATGAAAGAAATCATCCCTGAGCATTTGATGTGGCGGCACTTGTGGTTGCATCGCAGCACCTTGCTTGCAGCGATGATCGCGCCCTGGTGGATTGCGGGAGCGCGGCTGACCGCACTGGGGTTGCTGCTGCAAGGCTTGCTGCTGGGTTACTCGCTCTTTACGGCAATCTCGGTGTATCGGAACACGCTTAAGCGTCTGGAGGGGAATTTACTATGAGCTACTTGTTGCTCAAAGGATTGCATATTGCTTGTGCGATCACCAGCTACACACTGTTTTTCCTGCGCGGAATCTGGAGTTTCAATGACTCACCCATCATGCGGCTGCGCTGGGTCAAGATCGTGCCACATGTCGTGGATACGCTGTTACTCGTATCTGCAATAGCACTGACTTTCGTCATTCGCCAATATCCATTTATGGATGCATGGCTGACTGCCAAGGTTATAGGAATTCTTCTGTATATAGGGCTAGGGTTTGTCGCTCTGAAGTATGGCAAGACAAGGATCATACGAATTCTCGCATGGTTGCTCGCACAAGCAGTTTTCGCCTATATAGTACTGGTCGCCATCAATCACAAATTCATACCATTTGGCGGTTAATGGCAAAGATTTGATATCGTTCAAATCGAGAGGGGTAGCACCATACTTTCAATTCGATTTTAAAATATTCCGAAAGTCCTTTTTGTTTCCGCCATTCTTTCAAGACAATATTTTTCAGTTCAAGACTTTAATGTCACGAAACAATCTTCAGCGATACCAAAAAATAAAGTATGTCGAACCCACCCCAAATTTACCATCTTGATTAAAGCCCTGAGAATATAGTCTGTCGCGAAGTAGTAAGTATCCCCCGGCAAAGCCGGGGGCTTTAATTTGTGAGCCGCTCGAGAAATCTTTCTGCTGCTGCTGATGACATTTCCCACCCGAACTGGCGGAGCTCCGCTACTATCGGCATCTACCGCTTCTGGAATAATCTGGGCTATGGCATTGGTGCACTTGGGTTGGGTATTGCCGCGCATTTCAGCGGGTCAGTGGAGGCCGTTCTGGTTCGTTGCGATCTCGATGTTTTGTCCGGTACAATTCTATGGCTGTTTGTTGAGGAGACGCATTCACTTATCAATCCGGCGACACCGTAAACGTTTTCCGGGATAGACCATGGCTGATTGTTGCAACGACAAAGCATGCGAAATCGACGCGCTCCGTGGTCGCCAAAGCTCGATATTAAAAATTGTGCTGGGTATCAATGCGGGCATGTTCCTCGTAGAACTCATTGCAGGGTTGCTCGGAAACTCAATCTCGTTGGTGGCCGATTCGCTGGACATGCTGGGCGATGCCTTGGTGTATGGGTTCAGCCTATACGTTGTCGCGCGCAACCCAATAATGAAAGCAAAGGCGGCTCTGCTCAAGGGTGCCATCATGGCGGCCTTTGGCCTTTTCGTACTTGGGCAGGCGATTTACCGTATTGTATTCCCGCAGCTACCTGTGTTCGAGGCAATCGGTGCAATTGGCTTACTGGCACTTGCCGCGAATAGCACATGCTTTTTTCTGCTCTGGCGGCATCGTGCTGATGACATCAATATGAGTTCAGTTTGGTTGTGTAGCCGCAATGACATTATTGCGAATGTGTCAGTATTGTTTGCCGCCTTGGGGGTATGGCTTACTCATTCGGGTTGGCCCGACATCCTGGTTGGCTTGGCACTTGCCGTGCTCTTTTTGCGCTCAGCACTATTTGTATTGCGCGAGGGCATCAAGGAACTCCGAACTTGAAGTTCGGCTTTGGTAACTGGCAGTACTTCGAACCCTGTAATAGCCTACCTGAGAGCGTACGTTGGAGAGATTCTGATCTAAAGCCTTCAATTCCTAGTTGCTCATTCGAGACTATATTGTTTTGGTATTTTCTTCCATTCAAGACTTTATTGTCACGAAACACACATGATACTAAGTAATAAAGTCTGTCGGAATCCCATCTCCAACCCATTGATTTTGTTAACCCCAAAAATTAGCAAAATGATTGCAAAGTCTGTCGGAGGTACTCGATTATCACATTTAATCATCTGTCCTTGAGAATATAGTCTGTCGAACCCAATATCCATAAGGTTTTTACCAGAATTCAAGACAGTGCATTCACTTGCATTGTTGGCGACGATTGAAAGTTGGTCAACTTCTAGTGGTGAAATACACTATATAAATATGCGCAGAATTATGTTGAATTATTCCAGCCACCTCAAGCAGGGACTGAGGAGGATGACTGTTATCAACGTCGAGAAAAAATCCAGCCAGCTTGAATTTATTATGTAGCTGAGCCCCAACTTTTCCTGGCCGCACGCGAGTGGGCGAATGCACTGCGCACTTCCGAGCTCCAAACTGACGGGAAACGAAATCATCTGCGGCCCGCCGACCTATGATCGGTTGATTTGCCAGGGGCATGTCCACCGCGACAACCTTAAGGTTTCCTGAATTTCCAGTTAAAGCGGAGCAAACCTCGAGCAGTCGCTTGACGTCTGGAGTGCCGCCCCTGACTGCAGCATCCCAAGAAAAATCATCATCGCAAAACGCTCCGTAGCTGGGCGCTAAACGAAGGCAGCGCCAGCGTTGGCCACGCTTGGCCAAAAGTGCAACGCCACTAGGTTCATTGGCAGTCCATGCGGCATCAATACCCAGGACTGCAGGCGTTCTCACATCATGCATCCGGGAGTGCATCTCACCATATTAGTACCGCCCCTTTTGCATCACATCCAACAACGGCTTGCACGCAACCCAGACATCTGCGATTGCTTTAATAATCTCCGGTTTAGAGGTGGATGGACAAAATCCATATGGAAATACAGCACCAAACATTAATTGTAAGTTAGACTTCTTGTGACAAAGCGCATCGTATGTCGCCTGCAACCACTGTGGTTGCACTTTTACATTCCCCTTCTTGCTGCGGCTAGGGAATGCAGTACGCAAGTCATACTCGATTCTCGCGTCCATTATCGCTGCAGCGCGTTGAGATGGATATCTTCGCTGCACAACAATGCACCTTGGTGCTGAGCCCTTAGCCAAATGTAGCGCTTTAAGCAGACGGGTATTCACCTCCGAAATCATCTCCTGAAAGCCATCGCTACCTAAATCAACTAAGCGCCTACGTGCAACTGTCTTGATACTATGTGGAACGGTGATCATCGCAAGCAGTCGGTCATGTTCTATCGAAAGCGTAAGGTGAGGATTCTTGGTAAACGCCTCATCTTTAGTAGCCCCTTTTATACGCAAGAAGTCCCAAACAGCAATTCCATCCTTACCCGTAATGCTGGATCTTCCGATCAGATTGGGATCCAGGCCAACTTTACGGACGAGTGATTTGTTCTTGCGCAACTCCTCCAGTGCCAGCTTCAAAACCCGTTTGGCCTCGAGATAGTTGTAGGGCTCATCGGCGCTAAACGGAATTCCAGAAAACTTTGTAAGCGTGCCTTCTTTCAAGTAACCCTCCTCTGGCCATTGGCTATCAGCCACTTCAAGATACTGTGCTACCCTTACAGCCCACTCAGACTCACTTCTTTTTGAAACAAGCCATGTATATACGTCCTGCCACCGTCTAAATATCACACCACCGGGCAAAGAATGTCGAGGTTCACTAACATCCAATGCGAGCAGGTTTACAGTGTCGAAGCCGCGCCGGAGTGCCGTTTGAAAATGCCGACGTAATTGATCGTTCTTCAGTTCAGCCGCGATCTTGCTTTCTATCAGCAAGCACCAGGATTTGTCATCATAGATCCATGCGTCCGGGAGACCCCGGCTTTTGGGGTCTTCCTCGGTTAGCTCAGGTTCACCTGGAAGACGTTGTTCAACAATATGGAGCTTTCCAGCGGGTGCTGCTTTCTTTGTTACCCAACGAACAAAATCGCGCAACAGCTTCTTATCCTCTGCCAGCGCAGTAACCAAGGCATGAGTGATGCGATTTTCACGCTGAGTATATTGATCAAAAACATTACGCATATTCTTTATAACCGCTTATCTACATCTTCATCACAGGCACTATCTCATTCTCATTCACCCCATAGCTTGCGCACTGTAAAACGGCGAAGGCACAGTCGGATAAGCTCGGTAGATATGCCGAAAAACACCTTCGGCCCTCAGCACCACGTCGTCTTCATCAAATGCATCCTCGGGCAGGCCGGTCGCATCATTCCAAAGGTAATCATGAATAGCTAACCGGACAGCATCTCGGGTTGCTTCCTTATCGCGCCAATGATCTACCTGCTTTATTTCAGCCTTTAACTTTTCTAACAGCTGCACCGCGACGGCTTTGATGCGCTTTATCTCTGATGCTTTAAGGTCCGGTTTCCCGAGCAGGTCAAAAATCGCCAGCGATTCGTCATCCAGTCCTTCGCGCACTGCGCGGTGTTCTTCATCGTCGAGTTCTTGAACCAACTTGAATAGTGCCTCAAAGGTCTGCTCTATGGTTGCTCTGTCTTTCTCTCGGTTGTACTCAGATACGATCTGTTCATAATGTTGCTGGTAGTCAGTGCGCAGGGGATTTTGAAGCAATAGTTTTTGTAAGCGTTGCTCCACGGCTTGGCGCAGATTCTGTACGGCAGTATTCTTCTTCGGGTAACGTGCAAACTCTTTGCGTAACTTATCAAAGTCGATCTTGCTGATATCGTAAATCGCTGATTGATAATCACCCGGACCAGGTTTAACTTTAATTGCTTGATCTATCAC
>JBARHM010000501.1:0-6780 GCA_049799235.1 Gallionella sp. | reverse complement strand
TCGATCTGATGGCCGGGTTGGGTGCAAAAGCTTCTCCCAAGATGGATTGGCGTCCCTGGCGCTGGACGCTGGTGCTGGCCGCTGCGGTTCTGCTGGTTAATATCGGCGCATTGAATTTCGATTGGTGGCGCATGAAGAGCGAAGCCAATTCATTGCGCTCGGCAATGATCCAGATCTACAAGTCGGCGTATCCAAACGAAACAGTCATCATCGACCCCATCGCGCAAATGCAGCAAAAGATCGCAGTGGCCAAACGCGTTTCCGGACAGGCTGCCGCAGATGACTTCACCACGATCACAGCGACTTTCGGTGAAGCATGGAACAGTGTCAAGGCGACGCTGCCGGCATCCCCCTCCATCGCTGCGCTCGAATATCGCGACCGCAGCCTGTATGTGCGCATGAAGCACGATAGTGAAGCACCCACCCTGCAGATGAAAGCCGCACTGGCCATGCGCAATTTGTCTCTTGACCTTGCACCTGAACAATCGGGAGTGGTCGTCTGGCACATCAGGAGCACGCAATGAATCTGACCGGCTTGATGGATCGATCCAGACAATCGTTCTCGGAAATCTGGGCAGTGCGCGATGCTCGCGAGCGTGCAATGCTCTCTGCTGCGGCTATGGTGGTAGTGCTGGGGCTGACCTATTTGTTACTGATCGACCCGGCCTTGGCCGGGAGAGATAGAATGAAAAATGATCTGCCGCATTTGCGCGAGCAAGTCGCACAACTGCAGGCTTTGTCGAAAGAAGCCGCGGTACTTTCCGGGATTGCTGTGCCTGCAGCGGCCCCCATAAGTAAAAAAATAATCGAAGAGACGCTTTCCCAAAACGGCTTGAAACCAAAAAGCGTGATATTGACCGGAGACTTCGCAAAAGTGCAACTCGAGGCGGTCTCTTTTGCCAGCACGCTGGAGTGGCTGGACGAAATGCAGAAGACCGCCATGCTTACCGTGGTTGATGCCAATATCGTCGCGCTGGCTCAAGCGGGCCTGGTCGAAGTGACGTTGACATTGCGGCAAGCAAGGAGTGAATGATGAGCCGCAAGCTGATCTGGTCACTGGCAGGTATGATCAGTGTCGCGCTCACCGCGCTGGCATTTTTTCCGGCAACCTGGTTGGCAGCTTTGGTAGAGATGCAGACCTCGGGCCGCTTGACACTGGGAGATGCACAGGGCACATTGTGGCGGGGTTCGGCTTTCATCGGCGCAGCTCCCGGCGGCAACGATCCGGTAGCTCAGGTGTTGCCCGGGCGCTTCGCTTGGCGATTGTCTCCGACAGTGTTGTTCGGACGGGTCGATGCCGAGCTGATGAATGTCGAGGCTCTGTCGCATCCGGTCAATGTGACAGGCAGTTGGCATCAATGGCAAGTGAGTCCTGCTGCGATCACGTTGCCGGCGGAACGATTGGCCGCCTTGGGCGCCCCGCTGAATACACTGGAGCCTTCAGGCCAGATGCGCCTGTCATGGCAACTGCTTCAATTGACGCGTCAGAATGGGAAAGTCGAAATGACTGGAACGATGAGCTTGGAAATGAATGACATCGCGTCGCGCTTGTCACCGATCAAACCCCTGGGAGGTTATGATTTTAAGTTTGACTGGCACGGACATCAGGCGACAGTGACATTGAAGACGGTCAAAGGGCCTATGCTGCTAAGTGGCTCAGGGATGATCAGCAATGGACGATTGCAGTTTTCCGGGACTGCTGAGGCCGAAGCCGGGCAAGAAGAGAAGCTGGCGAATTTACTGAATTTGCTGGGCCAACGCCGCATGCAAGGCGGCAGAGATATCATCGCGCTGGAAATCAAATGAAAAATTTCCGAATCATAAATAAATCCACCCACCCTCCCCTCGATCAAAGCGGAGCATCCAAATTACAGCAAACATTGTATCGAAGCGCAACTACGATACTGTTGTGCGCAATCGCTGCCATGCAGCTGGCACTGGCACAGGAACCAGGCACGAATGACATCTCCGGCACCGGCAAAATCACGAGCCCCGTTCAGAGTACACTCAATTTCGTCGACGCAGATATCGAGTCGGTGATCGGCGCGATCGGCGATTACACCAATATCTCTTTCATCATCGATCCCCGCGTCAAAGGTACTGTCACGCTGGTATCAGAGAAGCCGCTTACAAAGGCTCAGGCATTTCAGCTATTGACCTCGGTGCTCCGCTTGCGCGGATATACGGTGGTGACCGGCAGCGGCTATACCAAGGTTGTACCGGAAGCGGATGCCAAGTTGCAGGCGGGACCGATCCAGGCCGGTGCAGTACGCGGCGACCAGATCGCGACGCAGGTGTTTTATTTGAAATATGAGTCTGCGAACACCCTGGTGGCGGTTTTGCGGCCATTGATCTCGCCCAACAACACCATCAACGCCAATCCGGGAAACAACACACTGATCATCACCGATTACGCCGACAACCTGCTGCGGCTTGGCAAGATAATCACAGCACTGGATAGCCCGGCGAGCAGCGAATTGGAAGTGGTACCTATCCGTTATTCGATCGCCACCGATATCGCAGCGATGGCAAATCGCCTGCTGGAACCCGTACCCGCGGGTCCAGGTGGCGATGCGGGGCGCACCAGCCTGCTGGCGGATCCGCGCAACAACACTGTCATCATACGCGCGCCGTCCGAAGCACGCTCTAATCTGGCGAAATCACTGATCGCAAAACTCGATCTGCCCGCCGCACAGCCGGGCAATGTGCATGTCGTATATCTGAGAAATGCGGAAGCAGCCAAGCTCGCGCTAACCTTGCGTGCGGTTGTCTCATCGGATTCCTCCTTACCTTCGGCAGCACCGGGTTTGGCAACACCGGGATCAGCATCTACGGTTTCACAGACATCAGCGCAGGGGCCGCTCCCGACTGGCGGTGCGGCCGGATTCATTCAGGCAGACCCGACGACCAACACGCTGATCATCACCGCCAGCGACGCGGTCTACCGCAATCTGCGCAGCATCATCGACCAGCTCGATGCGCGCCGTGCACAAGTCTACATCGAGTCACTGATCGTCGAAGTGTCTGCACAAAAAGCAGCCGAATTGGGCATCCAATGGGCCGGCATGTCAGGCGATAGCACCGGCACCCGTGTAGGGTTACTGACCGGATTCAGCACAGGGGGTAATAATCTGATCAACCAAGCCGTTGCAAAAGCAGCCGGGACCGCACCTCTGCCACCAGGCAACGGTTTGACCCTCGGCATTCTTAACCAGTCCGGCCTGGGTGCATTGGCCCATGCACTTGAATCTGACGGCAACTCAAACATCCTGTCGATGCCCAACCTGATCACGCTAGACAATGAAGAAGCAAAAATCATCGTCGGCCAGAACGTGCCTTTCGTTACCGGCCAATACACGACGGCGGCTTCGGCTGGCGCTGTGGGGGTGAATCCTTTCCAGACGGTCGAGCGCAAGGATATCGGCTTGCAGTTGCGCGTGAAACCGCAGATCTCGCAAGGCGGCACGGTCAGGATGGCGATCTATCAGGAAAACTCTGGCATTGATGATACTGTTAACACCCAAGGGGCCGGACTCGCCACTACCAAGCGCTCGCTCGACACCAACGTGCTGGTGGACGATGGGCAGATCATCGTGCTGGGCGGCTTGATCGATGACACCATGCAGGAAGTCTTCGAAAAAGTGCCGGGTCTGGGTGATATTCCGCTTATCGGCAGTTTGTTCCAGTACAAGAAGCGTAGTCACATCAAACGCAACTTGATGGTGTTCCTGCGGCCGAGCATCATCCGCACCAGTGAACAGAGCATGAGTCTGGCTGGAGATCGTTACGACTACATTCGCAATGCGGAGATCGCCGGGCAACCCGAGCGGACTGTCATATTGCCGAACATGGACGCGCCGCAACTGCCACCACTGCAGGATGGCCGAATGGTCGGAGGACCATTGTTCAAGCAGGTACAGCCCGGCAGTCCATCTAACTCACTGTCGAGCAGCACACCGCCAGTCTCGCAAGACTCAGCGCCACAAGGCGTTACTGCAGAGGGATCGGCCGCGACGCCAGCGCCCCAGCAATAATTCACACAAACCATATTGTGAAGGATTCCCGCCTGCTCCCCTTTTCATTCGCCCGCGACTTCGGGCTGCTGGCCCAGCTCAACGGTGACGTAGTCGAGGTCTGGGTATCGGATGCGACCACGACCAGCGCTATCGCGGAAGTTAGCCGCAATTTTGGCAGCATCAGGCTGAAATCGCTATCGCGTTCAGATTTGGAATCCGCGATAGCCAAAGCCTATGCCGGATCCGGCGGCGACGCGGCGCAGGTCATCGATGAATACGAATCCGATCTCGACCTGGCCAAAATGATGATGGACATGCCGGCCGTCGAAGACTTGCTGGAGTCGGCCGATGATGCGCCGGTGATCCGGATGATCAATGCGCTGCTGACGCAGGCTTTGCGCGAAGGCGCATCGGATATCCATATCGAACCTTTCGAACAGATTTCGGTGGTGCGTTTTCGCATCGACGGCAGCCTGCGCGACGTGGTGCGGCCGAAAAAAGCCATTCATGCCTCGCTGATCTCGCGCATCAAGATCATGGCGCAACTCGACATTGCCGAGAAACGCCTGCCCCAGGATGGCCGCATCACACTGCGCGTCGGCGGCAAACCGGTCGATGTACGGGTCTCCACATTGCCCACCGGTCACGGCGAACGCGCGGTTTTGCGCCTGCTGGACAAGGAAGCGGGCCGGCTCGACTTGCAGAATCTGGGCATGAGCGCGGAGGTGCTGGCGCAATTCGACAAATTGATCGCGCAGCCGCACGGCATCGTGCTGGTCACCGGCCCGACCGGTTCCGGCAAGACCACCACACTGTATGCCGCGCTGTCGCGGCTGAACGACACGCGCACCAATATCCTGACCGTAGAGGACCCGATCGAATACGAACTGGAAGGCATAGGCCAGACCCAGGTCAACCCGCGCATCGACATGACATTCGCCAAAGCGCTGCGCGCGATCCTGCGGCAGGATCCGGACATCATCATGATAGGCGAGATCCGCGATCTGGAGACCGCGCAGATCGCGGTGCAGGCATCGCTGACCGGCCACCTGGTGCTGGCAACCTTGCATACCAACGATTCCGCAGCAGCGGTGACACGATTGCTGGACATGGGCATCGAACCCTTTTTGCTGTCGTCATCGCTGCTCGGTGTCGTCGCGCAGCGTCTGGTGCGCAAATTATGCGGGCATTGTAAACGTCATGACGGCCAGTTCTGCCACGAGGTCGGTTGCGACCGGTGCGGACACACCGGCTATCAGGGCCGGGTCGGCGTGTATGAATTACTGCTGACCACCGAAAAGATCCGCGCACAGATCCATGACCGTGCATCTGAAGCAGACATCCGAACCACCGCGCAACAAGACGGGATGCGCACGATGCGCGAAGATGGCGAACGCTGGCTGGCTGATGGAACGACGACGCAGGCGGAATTGCTGCGCGTCACCAAGGATTAACCACCGTGCCCGCATTCAGCTATGAAGCCGTCGATGCGACAGGCGCCTCGAAAAAAGGTGTTGTCAACGCCGACAGTGCGCGTGCGGCACGCTCGGATTTGCGCACGCGGGGACTGCTGCCGATCAGCGTAAATGCGATTGCGGCGCAGGTTGACGCGGCGGGACTAACCAGGCGCAGCGCATTCGGCGATCGCCTGTCAACAAATGAGCTTGCACAGTTCACGCGCCAGCTGGCCAGCCTGCTGGAAGCCAGCCTGCCGCTGGAGCAGGCGTTTTCTGCGCTGCTGGAACAAGCCGAACGCACCTATGTGCGTGACCTGATCGCGTCGATCCGCTCGGAAGTGATGGCCGGTGCATCCCTTTCCGATGCGCTGGCGAAGCATCCGCGGGATTTCTCCGATATCTATCGTGCGCTGGTCGCCTCCGGAGAGCAGATCGGCCAGCTGGCGCATGTACTGTCGCGGCTTTCCGATTACATCGAACGACGCAATGCGCTGGTACAAAAGGTCAAGCTCGCATTTACCTACCCGGCGATCGTCACCGTAGTGGCATTTTCGATCGTAATCTTTTTGCTGACCTACGTGGTGCCGCAAATCGTCTCGGTATTCGCCAATACAAAACAGCAATTGCCGTTCCTGACCAAAGTGATGCTGGGCGTTTCGGATTTCGTGAGGCATTACGGCTGGATCGTATTGTTGACGGTCGTAGCAATGGCTTTTGTCTGGCGACACGCACTGAAAAAACCCGCCATCAAAATGCGTTGGCATACCTGGCTGCTGACCGCGCCGCTGTATGGCAAATTCGAGCGCAGCCTCAACACGGCGCGATTTGCCAGCACCCTGGCGATCACCACAGGTTCCGGTGTGCCGATTTTGCGGGCGCTGCAAACCAGCCAGGACACCCTGACCAATGTCGCGATGCGAGCACAAATCGAGGAGGCGACGAACAGCGTGCGCGAAGGAGTCGGCCTGGCACGCGCGCTGTCGGCACACAAACATTTCCCGGCGATGCTGATCCACATGATCCGTGCCGGCGAGGTCACCGGAGAATTACCGGCAATGCTGGAACGTGCCGCCAACGCGCAGGAGCAGGATCTGGAAAGACGCGCGATGACCATGGCCGGGTTGCTTGAACCGGCGCTAATCCTGGCGATGGGCGTGGTGGTGTTATTGATCGTGCTTGCCGTATTGATGCCGATAATCGAGATCAACCAGTTGGTTCGCTGATCACTTGAGCGATGAGATGAGGAATACTACGAAATGAAACGCTGGCCATTGATTACAAGTTTTCTACTCTTCGTCGCACTTTGC
>JBARHM010000500.1:0-14882 GCA_049799235.1 Gallionella sp. | reverse complement strand
ATAGGAAGCAACGCCTTCGTTACCCTTGCCGCCTGTGCCGGCTTTCCAGGAGACCGCTGTGCCTTCGCCTACGCTGCTCTTCCAGTCTGCGCTGACCTTGGACAGGTAATTGGTGAAGATGAAAGAGGTGCCGGAACCATCAGAACGATGCACCACTGTGATGTCCTGATCGGTCAGTTTGATATCCTTGTTGAGGGCTACGATGCGCGGGTCGTTCCACTTGGTGATCTTGCCCAGGAAAATGTCGGCCAGTATGGCTCCGTCCAATTTCAGCGTGCCTGCATCAACGCCATTCACATTGATGACCGGAACCACACCACCGATCACGGTAGGGAACTGGGTCAGACCGTTTTTGGCCTGGTCTTCAGGCGTCATCGGAGAGTCAGTTGCGCCGAAATCCACGGTCTTGGCCAGGATTTGCTTGATGCCACCGCCAGAGCCGATGGATTGGTAATTCAAGCCGATACCGGTCTTAGTCTTGTAGGCATCAGCCCACTTGGCATATACCGGATAAGGGAAAGTGGCGCCCGCGCCGGTGATGTCGTTTGCTTGGCTTGCGCTGGCATAAGCCATCGCAGTGGCAGCGGTGATGCCGAGGATGAGTTGCTTCAGTTTGCTGTTCATTAATGTCTCCATTGGGTTGAATGTGTCGCGTGTTACAACTACTTATGCCAATAAATCAACAACGTTTATTGCAGAGTGCATGTTATGGCGGTTGTGTTACAACATTATTACAGTAATGTTCTGAGGCAAGTATCTGATGCAAAGAGGAAAGAGGGTGGAAACGGGCTCAGTCCAGCTTCCGTACGGGGATACATTGAAGCCGTTACAAATTATTTTCGCACTTCAAGCTCAATTTCGTCCGCAGTGATGTGGCGTACATCGCGCCCCTTCACCATGTATACCACGTATTCGGACATATTCTTGGCATGGTCTCCGATGCGCTCGATAGCCTTGGCGACAAATACTATTTCCAGTGCGCTGGAAATACTGCGCGGATCTTCCATCATGAAGGAGACTAGGTAACGTATGATGATGCGGAACTCCTCGTCCACCTGTTCATCCTGACGAACTATTTGCGGGACCGTAGAAATATCCAGATTGGCAAAAGCATCCAGCGACTTGAGCAGCATCTCCAGAGTCAAATTGGCTACATAATTTATTTTGTCGAAACGAGGTAAGGTTAGGTTTTTCTTCTGCAACAAGCGCTTGGCCATGATTGCAATATTCTTTGCCTCATCGCCGATACGTTCCAGATCGGTAATTGTTTTGATGACCATAATCACCATACGCAAGTCGCTCGCAGTCGGCTGGCGGCGAGCGATGATTTGACTACACCTTTCGTCTATGCCTACTTCCAGCGCATTGACGTTGTGGTCAGTGGAGATGATGCGATCCATCAGTTCTGCGTCTCCTTTGATTAGCGCCTCAATGGCGAGCCGAACTTGATTTACCACCAGCTTGCCCATCTGAAGCACACTTGCACGCACAGATTCAAGTTCTGCGTCATACTGTTTTGAAGTGTGTTCGCTACTGAACATCCGGCAAACCCCTGCTAGCTTGAGCAAGCGTGCAATGCTACCTGCGCAGTATGACGTTTTTGTTACAAGGCATGCATCGTTACATTTCCTTTTTTCAAATCATTCCAGTCCATATCGCATATTCACGATAACTGTGTTCTAATTGCCAAATCATTTTAATAATTGTTTAACAATGGAAATATAAAATAATGAAACCTGCGCAAGTTGTAAAAGCATTGTCGGCGCTGGCTCAACCCACGCGGCTGGCGATATATCGCTTGCTGGTTGCGCGCGGGCCGGAGGGCATGGCAGCAGGGCAGGTGGCCGAAAAGCTGAGAGTATCCCCGGCTACACTGTCGTTTCATTTCAGGATGTTGAGCCATGCCGGCTTGCTGGAGAGCAGACCGGACGGGCGCTTTGTATATTACGCCGCGAATTTCAAAGTGATGAACGATATGCTGGCGTATTTGACGGAAAACTGCTGCGGCGGGGATCAGGCTGCCTGCGCTGTGCCGGTAAAGAAGAAGGGTTGAAATCGTAAATGAGGATGGTGATATGAGCAAAAAGCAATACAACGTGCTGGTGTTGTGCACCGGCAATTCCGCACGCAGCATACTGGGCGAAGTGCTGTTCAACATGCTGGGCAAAGGAAGATTCATCGCCCACAGCGCGGGCAGCAAACCGGTTGGGCGGGTCAACCCTTTCGCGCTGGAGTTGCTGCAACAACAAGGGTACAGCACGGAAGGACTGCGCTGCAAAAGCTGGGATGAGTTCGCCGCACCCGGCGCGCCGGAGATCGATTTCGTCTTTACCGTGTGCGACAACGCAGCAGGGGAAACCTGCCCGGTCTGGCCAGGCAAGCCTGTAACCGCGCATTGGGGTATTGCTGATCCGGCGGCTGTGGCAGGCGATGACGCAGTCAAGCGCGCGGCGTTCCGCAAGGCCTATAACCAACTGGCGCGGCGCATCCAGTTGTTCATGAGCCTGCCGATCGAGAAGCTGGACCAGCTCACGTTGAAAGAAAAACTCGCCGACATCGGCCGCATCAAGGATTAACGAGATGAACTTGTTCGAACGTTACCTGACCGTCTGGGTAGGTCTGTGCATCATCGCTGGCGTGCTGCTCGGGCAGTTCCTGCCGGGGATGTTTCATGCCATCGCCAGTCTGGAGATCGCCAGGGTCAACATTCCGGTCGGCGTGCTGGTGTGGGTGATGATCATTCCGATGCTGCTGAAAATCGACTTCGGTTCATTGCATCAGGTCAGGGCGCATAGCCGTGGTATCGGCGTCACGTTGTTTATCAATTGGGCCGTGAAGCCTTTCTCGATGGCTTTTCTCGGCTGGCTGTTCATCCGCCATGTGTTTGCCGCTTATCTGCCACTGGATCAACTCGACAGTTATATCGCAGGGCTGATCTTGCTGGCAGCCGCTCCCTGTACCGCGATGGTGTTCGTGTGGAGCAACCTGGTGAGAGGCGATCCGTATTTCACGCTGTCGCAAGTGGCGCTCAACGACACCATCATGATCTTTGCTTTCGCGCCGCTGGTCGCGTTGCTGCTCGGCATCGCCAGCATCGCCGTGCCGTGGGATACGCTGTTCGTTTCGGTGGTGTTCTACATCGTGATCCCGGTCATCATCGCACAATTGTTGCGACGCCAATTACTGGTGAAGGGCGATGCAACATTCAAACAGGCAATGGAAATATTCTCGCCCATGTCGATGGGCGCCCTGCTGCTGACCCTGGTATTGCTGTTCGCCCTCCAAGGAAATGCCATCGTCGAGCAACCGCTGGTGATCGCGATGCTGGCCGTGCCGATCCTGCTGCAGGTATTGTTCAACGCGGGGTTGGCCTATAGTCTGAACCGGCGCCTGGGTGTGGCGCACTGTGTCGCCGCTCCTTCGGCATTGATAGGCGCAAGCAACTTCTTTGAACTGGCGGTGGCCACTGCTATAAGCCTGTATGGCTTCCAGTCCGGCGCGGCGCTTGCGACTGTGGTGGGAGTGTTGGTCGAAGTGCCGGTGATGTTGCTGGTGGTAAAAATCGCCAATGGCACGCAACACTGGTACGGACTTGCCAAACATAGCCGCCCAGATAAACCGTGAAGCTTATTAACCGTGACGTTTCGGGAATTGATGAACAGAAGATGACGGGATCGTTTAATGGCGCAGTGCGTCACGCACTTTCTTGCTGGCCAGCACATGCAGGTAATCCTGGATTCGGGCGGTTGATTTGAGGTTTGTTAAAGTTGATACATAGATGTTATTGACCTCTTCAACGGGGCAATCAATTTCCTTTGCGAGTTCCTTTATTGATTGAAGAGGGTCGGACTCTAACTTGAAGTGATTCGGCGTGTCCATGAAAATAATCTACCTTTTGTCGACGCAAATGATTACGATGAAGTCGTAAAAATTATAACAATAATTATCGAAAAAATTTGCGATTTTTGTTCTCTGCTTCTAAGGAATGGTCTTTGATCTTTAGGTTCAATTTGCTTGGTATGATTATTAATCTTAAGTCTCATGATCTGTCATATTTATTTAATGTAAGGAGCTTATAATCCAAAAGACATTTTCTTATGTCTGAAAATCGTTGGAATTATGAGCAAGCAGCAATCACTTACGCGAAAAACTCGAGATCTGCATCCGTATGCCGGCTTGCTGCATGAACTGGAAGAGTTGCGGAACGAACTGAAGGAGCTTGAGCAGTTGTTTGCGACATCACTGCAACTGGCAAATCCGATCCATCAGGCCAGCGCTATCAATCTGGTTCACTACCTTGGCATTAGGCGACAGGACATGCGGCCGCTGCAGGAAAGACTCGCGGCAGCGGGTCTTTCATCGTTAGGCCGCATGGAGTCGCATGTCTTGGCCAATCTCGATGCCATCATTGACCTTCTGAGTTGCGCGCTGGGCAAGAACCCATCCCATGAAATATTGCCTCCCGCGGAAGCGGCGGGCGCCGCTCAGCTTGAAAGCAATACCAATAATCTGTTTGGCAAGCCTCCCTCGCATCGCCGGGTCCGCGTCATGGTCACGCTACCCGGTGAAGCGGCAGACGATTATTCATTGATCAAAGACATGCTCGTCCATGGAATGGATTGTGCCCGTATCAATTGTGCGCATGACTCCCCTGAAATATGGGCACGCATGATCGAGCAAATCAATCTGGCGCGCCGTGAAACAGGAAGGCATTGCCGTATCCTGATGGACTTGGGCGGTCGCAAGTTGCGGACTGGAGAAATTGCTCAAGGGCCTGCTGTAGTTAAATGGAAACCACAGCGGGATCTGTTTGGCAACGTGGTCGCCCCGGCGCGAATATGGCTGTATCCCGAAAACGATGCTTCTACCAGCCCGGCCCCGGCCGATGCTTGCCTGCCGGTGAATGGGGATTGGCTTGCAAAAGCGTCATCGCGCGACATCATCGAATTAACTGACGCGCGGGGGTCATTGCGCAGCCTGCAGCTTGTCGAGCAGATCGGGACGGGCTTTTGGGCAGAGTCCAGTCAAACCACCTATGTCAATCCTGGTATAGAACTAAGGCTCCTGCGCGTGCCGACATCCGGACATCCGCGCCGGGCAGGTCCCACCGGCATGGTGGGCGCGTTTCCTCCAGTACCCGAATCGATCCGTCTGCATATTGGAGACCATCTAACCATCACGCGTGATCCGTTGCCGGGCAAGCCGGCCCAATTCGATGGCGGCGGACGTTTATTGCGCGCAGCAAGCATTGCTTGTTCCCTGCCGGAAGTATTTCTGACCGTCCAGCCGGGCGAACGCGTCCTTATCGACGATGGCAGAATCGAAGGTGTGATCCGTAGTGTCAACAAAAGCAAAATAGAGGTCGAAATCACGCAGGCCCGCGAAAGCGGGGAGAAGCTGCTGGCGCAAAAAGGTATCAACCTGCCGGACAGCCGCCTTGAGGTGAATGGCTTGACGACAGAGGACATCGAGCATCTTGAATTTATCGTGCAACATGCCGATATGGTCGGCCTTTCATTCGTCCGATATCCCGCTGACATCAAATTATTGCAAAAACAATTAAAGCGACTGAAAGCAGAAAAACTTGGCATCATTCTGAAAATCGAAACGCGTGCCGCATTCGATAATTTTCCGGAACTGTTATTTACCTTGCTGCAATTACCAACCATCGGCGTCATGATCGCTCGCGGTGATCTGGCAGTGGAGTGTGGCTATGAAAGATTGGCGGAGTTGCAGGAAGAAATCCTGTGGCTGGCCGAGGCGGCACGTTTGCCGGTTATATGGGCCACCCAGGTGCTGGAGGGATTATCCAAGAGCGGCAAACCCAGCCGCGCTGAAATCACCGATGCGGCGATGGGTGTGCGTGCCGAATGTGTCATGCTGAACAAGGGGGCGCATATTATCGAGGCTATCCAGTCATTGGATGACATCCTGCATCGCATGCAATCTCACCAGCAGAAAAAGAGCTCATTGTTGCGGCGTCTTCATTGGTGATCTCTCGCCGGGCGAATACCGGGTATTAACGAACAAAACCTTTTACGGTTATGCGAAATTATCATTAATCTTGGAGTCCTGCGATGAATATCGATTCCACCGAATTCGGCAGCATCACCATCAACGGCACAACCTATTCGCACGACATCCTCATTCGCCTGTCGGGCAAAGTGGCCAAGCGAAAGAAGAAACTCTCCAAGAAATATTACGGCACCTCCCACATCATTTCTCGCGATGAGGCGGAATTCGTTTACGAAAAGGACTGCGACACCCTGGTGTTGGGTGCAGGGCAGTATGGCAACGTGACACTGTCGCCGGAGGCCGCCGAATTCTTCAAGCATCATCATTGCCGGGTGATCCGGCAACCAACACCAGATGCCATCGAGACTTACAATAAAACCAGGGACAAGGCCAAGACCATAGGCCTGTTCCACGTCACCTGCTGAACCCTTGCTGGGAGAAACCGCCGATACCGTCCTCGCCGCCAGGTCTGCTGCTATTCATGCTGGCCATGGCAAGCCTGACCGGCTCAGCCAAATATTTCAATTGCGCGAAAATTTCAAAAAAGGTAGCCTTTGAAAAATAATGCAAACCTTAAGCTCAAGACGAATGTTAACAGTCATATCCAGTTTGGATATATCCGGATATGTGCTGCAATAAAAGAGAGGGAATTAATAATGACGAAAAAAAGTAAGCCAAATTATTTAGCCAAAGTTAAACTTTTAACCAAGGAAGAAACCGAACGCTTGCTATCCAGGATGGGCGGCAAGATACCTCGCCGACTAGAGAAACGAAAGTTAAGCCAGGAAGAAGCGTTAGCCATGCAGTTGGAGCTGGAAGATGAACAACTGAATGAATGGCGCAAGGTCATGCATAGCTTGAAGCAAAAGGAAGCAGCTAAGGCAGCCAAGGAAGCAAAGAAAGAAGCCAAGAAAGAAGCCAAGAAGGAAGCCAAGGCCAAGGCTCCGACCAAGGCCAAGGCTCCGACCAAGGCCAAGGCTCCGACAGAGGCCAAGGTCGAGCCAGGAAAATAACTTAATGCCTTCCGACACAATTCGGGGATAACCGCTGGTTATTGGAAATCCGCATCGACAAGTGCATCATCGATAATTTGTTAATTCCCTCGTGACGCGAGCGTATGAAATTGCCACTCCAGGCAGGCAGCTTTGCAAAATGATCATGAATTAAGCCACTCCTTGATTTGTTGCGTTACCCATACTCCAGCGTCCAGCGGTAAATCATGCCCAGCAGCGGGATGCAATCTGATAGCGCAGCGCCAACGTTGCGCCAGAGTAAGCGAGCACTTTGCATCGACCAATTGGTCTTGCTGCCCGGCCAGCAGCAACACAGGAACGGATGGCACAGCCGGTGCGGCACGATAACTGATAGCGGCTCGCAGTTGGCGCAGGACATTGGCGTGTGTGACGGGACACTCCTGTGCATAGGCTATCCACTGATCCAATATCGCCTGCTTGTGTTCTGAACGACTTTTCAGTGAGCTGGTGAGCTGCAGTATCAGGCTTTCGCGCTGGACTGCCGAGCCAAAGAGCAGGCGGCGGATCAAGGCAGGATAATTTGATGGGCGCAGTCTGTGGTAAAACGGGTTATAGGGGGCCAGGCTGGTATTGATCAATACCATTCTTTCGAGCTCGGCTGGATACAGTTCATTCCATGCTACCGCTACCGTCGCCCCTAAAGACAAGCCCAGAACGCGGTAAGGTGGCGAGTAACCTAATTGTTTGAGCCGCGTATGGCAATAGTTTGCCATCTCAGCCACGCTGGTGGCGCTGGTTTGCGCATGCAAGCTGCCGTTGCCGGGGAAATCCAGGGCCACTACCTGTTGCGCTTCCATGGCATTCTGAAACTGCAGGGGAAACTCGCCCCAGTGGCGCGCGTCGCGCATCAAGCCACGCAACAGCACCCAAGTGGTCATGGCCTGTACCAGTGGTGAACGGCGCGTTCTTGCAAGAGGCCGCGATCGGGTCCCTTAACCTGCCAATTGTCGTAACTGCATGCGGCACGCATCAGAAAGTCCAGCCAGACAGTATGTCCGCGCAAAACCCTGTGCAAACGATGCTCGACTGAGGGATTAAATATGCCCTGACGGGAAAATAATTGGCGGGGATTTTTCTTCACCCACAACCAGGAGCCCATTTCCAGCGTCAATGGCAAAAAGGTTTTGCTCTCATCTTGTTGTGCTTGCAGATAAAGATAATCCCATACGTCGCCATGGGTGCGATATTGCAGGCTTTGCGGTTCAAACAGGTATTTGTTATTGGGGTAGATTTGCTGAAATAATTTTTCCAGCGTGAGAATTTCAGCCACGTGTGCGATCGGCTTCACGCTATGTGCGTAGGGAAACCATACGCGATCACGCGAGCCAAATCCGGAGTGGCAATCCAAGGCAATGCTGAAAGAACGCGGCAGCAATTCCTCCTGCACGGTACGGCACAACGCCTGATTTTCTATCTCCATCTCAGCCCCTGCTGCCCCGCGATACCAGGGCAAGCGAGGGCTGATCCGCTGTCCGCCCAACAGGAAAGGAACCCTGCCCGCCGCCTCTACCGGCGCATTACGCATCAAATCCACCCCCTGTGGATTGCAGCGCGTCGACTGCCACATGCCGCCCGGATTAATCAAAGGCATGAATACCAAGCGCACATTCTGCAGTAAATGATGCAGGCTATTGTCCCACTCCAAACGAGCGAGCAAACCGCGCAAAAAATACAGCAATACTTGCGTGCCGATACGCTCCAGGCCGTGGATGCCGCCAAAAAATCCGATCGCAGGCAACTTGGGATCGGGGTTGCCCAAGGATAGTTGGTATACCGGGAAGTGTTTATCGCCCGCGCTGACTTCACACGCAACACGCGCTTCCAGATGGCCTCGGCCAAGCTCAAGCATACGTTCCAGTTCACTTAGCTCTGGCAGAGTGGACATGGCGATGTTCGAATAATGGATAGTTAATGCCTTTGGCTATGCTTTTAATATTGATTGCGCAACCGATACAACTGTAACGGGCGCTATCCATTATTATTTACATATCATGATTTGAGTCAAGCATCCGACCAATCATCGATATTGCCGCATGATTGATTTCAGCAGTTGATTCCGAATACTGAAAATACGGGTCTCGAACGATACCCGTCAAGTTTATATTCCGCAGGCGCGATTCACTCCTCGAACTTGCCTGATAGAAGCGTTTGACGATTTGAGAAAGTGTCTGGCATAGCGGCTACTTATGCGCGACATTGGCAACAGGATGAGCAGATCGGCGGTGTTGAAGTCAGGATCCCAAGCCGGTTCGCCGCAAATGTATGCTCCCAGTCGCAAATAGCCCTTGAGCAACGGTGGAATCGGTGCATCGAGATATTGATTCAACGCTTGCAGCGGCAGCGGGCAACGCGGAAATACGCCGTATTCGATCGGCGCTGAATATATGCGGTGCAATTTGCGATAGATGCTCGCCGCGACATGACCGCCGTCCGCCATGCTGATGCTGGCGCAGCCGATCAGATATTCATGCTTGTGTTGCAGCATGTATTGGGCCAATCCGCTCCACAAATGGGTGATGGTCGCGCCATCCCGATACTCCCAATGCACACATGAACGCCCGACTTCCACCATCCTGTCACTAAGGTGCAACAGGCGGGTCAAGTCGAATTCGGTCTCGGAATAATAGCTGCCAATCTTTTCCGCCTGATCCGGAGAGAGTATGCGGTAAGTCCCCACCACTTTGTTCTCCGTAGTCTCGCGTACCAATAAATGCTCGCAGTATTTGTCGTAAATATCGCGGTCGATACCTTCTTTCGCGCTCGGCAAATTGGCGCCCATTTCTTCGGCGAATACTTTATAGCGCAGGCGTTGTGCTTCCAGTATTTCCGCTTCGTTGTGTGCGATGGAAGTAACCAGGCGCCGGTAGCCGTCTGGTTGGGTTTGTCGGTTCAGTTCCAGCATGGCATTTCCTTTGCAAAGGTTGAAGATGCATGCAGGTTACGGATGCCATGTTGCAGTGCGATGACGGAAAGATGAAGAAAATATGAACTTGCTACTTGTGTAGTTGTTGCAACATCGGGTCGATCAGCAGCGCATATGCCGATTGGGACGCAAGCAAGGTTCGTGGAAAGGAAGAACGTGCCGGCTGCTTGCCGGTATATCGGGCGGAATTGATGGTTTGCAGCACTTGCGCAATGGCATCCTGTGCAGCACGAGCCAGGATGCGGCGATTGGTGTTTTCAGCCTGTAGCGCGGGGGTGAATACCACCAAGGCGTTGAGCTGCCGGCAGCGCAGGATTTGCCAGATGGATTGAACCAGTGTGGTGTCACCGGTGAAGGCAGCAGTGGTGCTTAACTCCCCCTCTTCATTCTGATAACGCAGCGCGATAGGACATAGCTTTACACCCGCGTCGATCGCCGGTTGGATCAGCGCCGAGTGAAAATGGCCGGCTTGCTTGCCGACAGTGGTGGTGCCCTCCGGGAACAATCCCACGCAATCACCTTGTTTAAGCAGTGCGCTTACGCGCAGATTCACCGATGTGGCATCCCGGCGCGTGGTTCGTTCGATGAATATTGTGCCGCTGCGCCGGCTTAGCCAGCCGACGACCGGCCAGCCGCGCACCTCCGATTTGGCGATGAATCGCGTTGGTTGGGTTGCATTCAGCACAAACATGTCCAGCCATGAAACATGATTGGCCACCAACAGGTAACCGCCTTCGCCGCGCGCGGGTTGGTGCCCCTCGATCTTGATGCCGATGTTGAGGATAGACAGCAATTGCCTGCTCCACATTTTCAGGATACGGCGCTGCCAAATTAGATTGAGATGCGGGTAAATCACTGCCAACAGTATCCCATAACAAAGGTGCAGTACGAGTCGACTGCCCCGGAATGCGCTGGACAGAATATCCGCCGGCATGTCGTCATGTACTGGAGTATCTGGCGAGCGCCTATCCATAATGAACCTCCGCACCCACGTATTGTTCTTCAAATATTTCGTGTTTGTGCAGGCGCCGCCGCTCGATGAACAAGCTGTTGCCGGGTTTTTCCTTGGCCAATTTCTTCGCAACTGTGGCGGCTTCCGCTATTTCATGATGCGAGCCGAACAACTCGGGAATGACCCAAACCGCGCCGATCGAGAGCGTGGGCAGCGGGTGGTGGACGATGCGTCCTTGCCTGTCCCCGGTCAGATAGCCGCCGATAGCGCGATAATCTTTATCGAACAGTGTTGCGGAGGTATGCGCATAAGCTGAGAGCACTTTATGGCATTGTTGATCCCAATCCCTGCTTTGCAGGACAAGGATAAAATCATCACCGCCGATGTGGCCGATATAGTCATGCACAGGATCGCATGCAGTGGCGATCAGCTTGGCGGTGAACTGGATCAGCTCATCACCTTTGCGATAGCCGCATACATCGTTGAATGGTTTGAAATTGTCGAGGTCAACATGACAGACGGCGAACGATTTCCCGGATTGAAGCAGATGCTCGATGTGTTCATTTACCGGCACGCTGCCGGGCAATAATGTCAGCGGGTTGGCATAGCGTGCTGCTTCGACCTGCGCTTTGGTGATTTCGCGCAGCAGGTCTTGTCCGTTTCCAATCCCGATGTAGCGGCCTTGTTCGGTGATAATAAAGCCATCGGTAAAATTCCTGATCTCCGATACGCTCATGAACCCGCTCAATTCCTGGATAGGTGTGGATACATCCACCAGCAAAGGCGCTGCATTCATCATGTCCTTGCAAATTTCCTTGCCGGATAATTCGCGGTGGCAAGGATGGTTAATGTTGTCAGCAATTTGATAACGGCTGATCAATCCTATCGGGCAGCCATCCTTGACCACGGGAATAGTGATCAGGTCTTTGTTCTCAGTCCAGCCGGCAATGATATTTTCATACTTTGTATCTGGCTGCACAGGCTCGACGTAACGCATGACTGCTTCAACCGTGACGTTGCGGGAGTTGCCATTTGACTGCTTGGTAATCGTTTTCATCATAAATATCCCATGGGTTGGCAGGAACCGCAGAATAACCACAGAATGTTTCAATCAAGTTAAAGGCTATGCTGTTAATCTTCCCGGATTGACAGGCTTAACCATTTTGTAACGCAATGTTCATCTAATCTTCGCAATCGCTGTGTAAGGTGCGCGGGCATGAACAAAGTCCGGCATCTGGCGTGGATCATCCCGCTGTTGCTTTACAGCAGCGATGCGCTGGCATGGGGTTTGTACACACATGTTTATTTTGCCCAGCAACTGGTGTGGGCCATTCCGCTTGCCGACAAACGATTTCGGCGTGCCGTGATTTCGTTTCCGGGTTGGGTGATGGCGGGTGCGTGTCTGCCGGATCTATCCCTTACCGGGCAGTATGCCGGAACGCATGATTTCAAACAGACCCACCAGTGGGATACTGCGCGCAGATTACTGGAACGGGCATCCTGCGATGCAGATCGGGCCATCGCACTTGGATTTGCCAGTCACTTGCTGGTGGACATCATTGCCCACAATCACTTCGTGCCGGCACATGAGAAATTGTGGGTGAATGTCCCGATATTGACGCATGCATCCAGTGAGTGGGCAATGGATGCGCATGTAATCGATCATGTGTTCAATTCGCCTGCCAAACTGCTCAAGCAGAATCAAAATGTACTGGTGCATTTCGCCGCATCGCATTTTCAATGTGATCCGGTAAAAGCCAGGCGCGCGATCATGTTGCTGGCGCACGGCGATGCATTGTTGCGCGGAGTACGGTTAGCCGAGGGGCTGTACCACACGGGCAAGGTGCTGGATAGCAATCTGAAGCGCCGCTTCAATTACTACTTGCGCGAGACCTCGCGCCGCCTGGTTCAAATCAATCAGGTGATCGAGGGACGCAGTCCGGTTTGGCATGCCGAACCTCCGTTACCTCATCTGGCGCATGACCGTGTCAGGTCGCACACACAGCGGCAGATAAACTACCACTTGCCGTTGCCGTTGGATCTATTTCTGGAAACTGGACAGTCAGAAGCTTAAAGACAGGCCTGAGATGGTTGCACCGATTAGGATTCCGGCCAGCACATCGCTGGGATAGTGTAATCCAAGCACCAGACGCGAAATGGCCACCAGTGCTGTGAACGGCAGCAGCAGCCAGGTGAGGGCCGGATAGTAGGCCAATGCCACGACGCAGAAGGCCACGGCGTGCAGCGTATGGCCGGATGGAAAACTGAATTGATCCAGCGGTGCGATGCCGCAGTTGATGCCCTGATTTTTGTTATAAGGGCGAGGGCGATGAGTCTTGTGCTTCAGCCATTTGTACAAGACCGTGCAAACCAATCCGGCTGCAGCCATGTGAAACACCGGCAATAGCGCGGCAACCTGATATTCCACCAGTAGCCACAGCATAAGACAGTACCAGAAAATGCCGTCGCCCAGCCGGCTGATCAATCGGAAAGTCTGTCGGACAGCAGGATTGATGCTTGCGCGGTTGAAGCGCAAACACCATGTTTCATCCCAGGTTTTGATCCGTTGCAGGTTGTAGATTCGGTGTGACATGGCGCACCTCCGGTTTGTCGGCGAGTTGTGCAAGGGCTTGCTCGAATTCATCCACGATGTTTTGCCAATCCAGTTTCAGCATGGTCTGGTGCGCCTGCATCCGCATTTTGTGGACACGAGACACATCCATCGCCAGTTTGCTTGCCTGAACGACGAATTGTTCTTCGTTGCCGAACTCGGGGTGCAAACCGTTCCGTTCATGCTCGATATGCTCGGCCGCTGCCGCATAACGGTAGGCCACGACGGCGAGCCCGCTGGCCATCGCTTCCACCGTCACGTTGCCGTAGGTTTCGGTCATGCTCGGGAACAGGAAGATATCCCCCGACGCGTAATGCGCCGCAAGGTCTTCGCCGGTTCTCATCCCGGCAAAAATATATTCCGGATTTTGCCGCTGCAATTCTGCGCGTACCGGGCCATCGCCGACCAATACCAGTTTCAGTTTTGGATTGATGGCTTGCATAGCCTTGAAGGTGCGCAGCACCAGCGGCATATTCTTTTCTGCCGAGATGCGCCCGACGTAAATGACCGCCAGTTCGTCATCGGCCACCACACCCCATTGCAGGCGCAATTTTTCACTGCGCTTGCTTGGATGGAATAAGGTGGTGTCCACCCCGCGCGCGACGACCTGCAGGTTTTGATAACCCTCTCGCGCCAGCGTGTCGCGCAGCTCCTGGGTGGGGACCAGCGTGGTATCGGTGCGGTTGTGCAAATTGCGCAGATAAGCGGCAACGGTCTTTTGCAGCCAGCCGAAGCCGTAATGTTTGCTGTAACTGTGGAAGTTGGTATGGAAATCGCTGCTGACCGGGATGCCGAGTTTTCGTGCGGCAGCCAGGGCAGACGAGCCCAGCGGGCCTTCGGTGACCAGATGTACCACATCGGGTCGCTGCTCGGTCCAAAGCTTGATCAACCTTTTCTTGGATGGCAAACCCAGCTTCAAGCCGGGATAGCGGGGAATCGGAAAGCCGCGCACCAACACTTCCTGCAACGTGGGTTCGTGTTTAGCGCTGTCCTGATCATTCTGGCGCGGACGTATCAATTCAACCACGTGGCGCCGGCGCAGGCCTTCCACCATGCGGCCGATGGTCATCGCCACGCCGTTGATTTCCGGCGGGTAAGTCTCGGTCACAACAGCGATACGCAGCATGCGGTTTGCCATGTTTTCTCCTGAGTATTGGATATTCATGGCGCGCACTTTCTCATCCCAATAAGAAAGTTTGATGAAGGATTTATGAGG
Organism: Gallionella sp.; assembly: GCA_049799235.1. Classification (GTDB taxonomy): domain Bacteria; phylum Pseudomonadota; class Gammaproteobacteria; order Burkholderiales; family Gallionellaceae; genus Gallionella. The sequence goes on along the minus strand of JBARHM010000500.1, from coordinate 131 downwards.
GTTTTGTGACAGCTTTCAGTTAAGCAAGATTAGAAGCCAGACCGAAACGACATTCAGCAAACTCAACAGCACCGCCGCACTGCCGATGTCCTTGGCGCGTTTGGCCAGTTCGTGATGATCCAGTGAGGTAT